>JBFEXG010000007.1:0-22300 GCA_041546005.1 Paracoccaceae bacterium | reverse complement strand
GCGGAGGCGTCGGAGGCGACGTCGGACGCGCTGGACGCCACGTTGCACGACCTGATCGCCGTCAACCGGCGCATCCACGAGGTCGAGTGCGTCAATCTCAACCCCGCCACCAACGTGATGAACCCCCGCGCCGAGGCGCTTTTGGCCTCGGGCATCGGCTCGCGCCCCTCGCTCGGCTATCCGGGCGACAAATACGAGATGGGGCGTGAGGCCATCGAAGAGATCGAGGTGATCTGCGCCGAGCTATGTGCCGAGGTCTTTGACGCGAAATACGCCGAGATTCGCGTCCCCTCGGGCGCCATCGCCAACCTCTATGGCTTCATGGCGATATGCCAGCCGGGCGACACGATCATTGCCCCGCCGCCGAAGATCGGCGGCCATGTGACCCATCACCCGGACGGATGCGCCGGGCTCTACGGCCTGAAGACCTTGAACGCTCCGGTCGATGAAGATGGCTATTCGGTCGATGTCGACGCCCTGCGCAAGCTCGCCCGCGCGGCGCGGCCCAAGCTTATCACCATCGGTTCAAGCCTCAACCTCTTCGAGCATCCGGTGCGCGAGGTGCGGGCGATTGCCGACGAGGTGGGGGCGCTTGTGCTCTTCGACGCCGCGCACCAATGCGGGATCATCGCGGGCAAAGCTTGGGCCAATCCCCTAGCCGAAGGCGCGCATCTGATGACGATGAGCACCTACAAAAGCCTTGGCGGCCCTGCCGGCGGCCTGATCGTCACCAATGACGCCGAGATCGCCCGCAGGCTCGATGCCATCGCCTTCCCCGGCATGACCGCCAATTTCGACGCGGCCAAGAGCGCGGCGCTGGCGATGACCATGACCGACTGGCTCACCCATGGCGCGGCCTATGCCGAGGAGATGATCGCCACCTCCCAAGCCTTTGCCGCCGCCCTCGATGCGGCGGGCATCCCCGTCTATGGCAAGGAACAGGGCTTTACCCGCTCGCACCAATTCGCGGTCGAGGCCGCGCCCTTCGGCGGCGGCCAGACCGCCTCGAAAAAACTGCGCAAGGCAGGCTTTCTGGCCTGTGGGATCGGCCTGCCTATCGCGCCGGTCGAGGGCGACCTCAACGGCCTCAGGATCGGCACGCCCGAGCTTGTGCGCTGGGGCGTGACCCGCGAAAACGTGGGCGATATCGCCGCCCTCGTGGCGCGGGCGCTGACCACCAACGATCCCGAAAATCTCGCGGACGAGACCCGCGCGCTCAGAGCGCAATTTCAGGACTTGCACTTCGTCACGCGCTGAACAGCTTTTGCCCGGGCGCGTCCGGCCCTATAGTCGACCAAAATACCGGGCAGACCATGGCAGCGAAGACCAAGAAACCAAAACCTTTCAATATCCTCTGCATCGGGCAAGGGGGGCGGCTGCAATACGAGGCGCTGATCCTTGCGGCTTCTTTGCGGGCCTCGTCGCCCAATTTCGCCGGACGCCTGATCGTGGCCGAGCCGCAGCCGGGGCCGCTCTGGCCCAACGATCCGCGCATGGACCAGCCGGTGAAAGAGTATCTGGCAACGCTTGGCGCCGAGGTCGTGCCGTTCGAGAGCCACCACTTTGGCGCGGCTTACGCTTACGGCAACAAGATCGAGGGGCTGGCTGCCCTACCCGCGGGTGAACCCTTCCTGTTTCTCGACACCGACACGCTCATCACCGGCGATCTCGGTACTGTCCCCTTCGATTTCACCCGCCCTGCCGCCTCGATGCGCCGCGAGGGGACGTGGCCTGTCGAAGACCTCTACTGGCCCGGCTATGCCGCCACATGGAAATCGCTCTACGACCGCTTCGGCCTCGATTTCCAAAGCTCGCTCGACCTGACCCAGCCCGACGAATACTGGGGCCGCTATCTCTATTTCAACGCCGGGTGGTTCTTCGGCTCCGACCCCCGCGCCTTTGGCGAGCGCTTCCTCGAATATGCGCTGGCGATCCGGTCAGACCCGCCGCAGGAGATTGCGTTGCAGCCGCTCGACCCCTGGCTCGATCAGGTGGCTTTGCCCCTTGTCATCCATTCCTTCGGCGGCGGCAGGCCGGGGCCGGAGCTTGACGGGCTCGACGGCGATGTGACTTGTCACTATCGCGTCTTGCCGCTTCTTTACGCCCGCGAAAGCGACCGCGTTGTCGAGGTTCTCGAAGCCGTCACGGCACCAAACCAGATCAAGAAGTTGCTCAAGAATTATGAGCCTGCCAAGCGGATGATCTATCAAGGCCGAGGCCGCAAAGCGCGGGCGCTTTTTGACCAGAACGACCTGCCGCGCCGCGAGCAACAGATCCGCAACAAGCTCAAGTCCGAAGGGTTCTGGATGCGCTAGAACGGGTGTCCCCGTCCGCTCTTTCCGTCCACGCCGTTATCCTTTCTCAAGGCAATTCTTCGCAATCCCCTCCTTTTTTGCCTCTGGTCGATTCTGGCCGTTGAGGGCGGAGAGGGTTTCGTTCTAGGCTCGGCCCGATCCATTTCTTCAGGGAGTTTCCAATGACCCAAGGCCCCACCTACGGCTTCGATACGCTTCAGATCCATGCTGGCGCCCGCCCCGATCCGGCCACCGGCGCGCGGCAGGTGCCGATCTATCAGACCACCGCCTATGTGTTCCGTGATGCCGATCACGCGGCGGCGCTCTTCAACCTGCAGGAAGTGGGCTATATCTACTCGCGCCTGACGAACCCGACCGTGGCCGCGCTGCAAGAGCGCATCGCCACGCTCGAGGGCGGCGCGGGCGCTGTGTGCTGCTCGTCCGGCCACGCGGCACAGATCATGGCGCTTTTCCCCTTGATGGGGCCGGGCCTCAATATCGTCGCCTCCTCGCGCCTTTATGGGGGCACGATCACCCAATTCAGCCAGACCATCAAACGTTTCGGTTGGTCGGCCAAGTTCGTCGATTTCGACGATCTGGCGGCGGTCAAGGCGGCGATCGATGACAACACCCGCGCGGTGTTCTGCGAGTCGATCGCCAATCCGGGCGGCTATATCACCGACCTTGACGCCATCGCCAAGGTGGCCGATGGGGCGGGCATCCCGCTCATCGTTGATAACACCTCCGCCACGCCCTACCTCTGCCGCCCGATCGAACATGGCGCGACGCTGGTGGTGCATTCAACCACGAAATACCTCACCGGCAATGGCACCGTGACCGGCGGCTGCATCGTTGACTCAGGCAAGTTCAACTGGTCGGCCTCCGACAAGTTCCCCTCGCTCAGCGCCCCCGAGCCCGCCTATCACGGCCTGCGCTTTCACGAGACCTTTGGATCACTCGCCTATACCTTCCATTCCATCGCCATCGGCCTGCGCGATCTGGGCATGACCATGAACCCGCAAGCGGCACATTATACTTTGATGGGCATCGAGACCCTCTCGCTGCGGATGGACAAGCACGTCGCCAACGCAAAGCGCGTGGCCGAGTGGCTCGAGAAGGATCCGCGCGTGGACTATGTGACTTATGCGGGCCTCAAATCCTCGCCCTATCACAAGCGGGTGGCAAGCATTTGCCCCAAAGGCGCAGGTGCGCTGTTCACCTTCGCGGTGAAGGGCGGCTACAAGGCCTGTGTGAAGCTCGTGGACAGTCTCGAGATCTTCAGCCACGTCGCCAACCTTGGCGATGCACGCTCGCTCATCATCCACTCGGCTTCAACCACCCACCGCCAGCTGACGGTCGAACAGCAGCGGGCCGCTGGCGCCGCGCCCGAGGTGGTGCGGCTGTCGATCGGGATCGAAGACGCCGATGACCTGATCGCCGATCTCGATCAGGCGTTGGCCAAGGCCACTGCCTGAGGCCAGAGACAGAAACGCCGGGGTCGTCCCCGGCGTTTGCCTTTCTTAGTCCGCGATTTGATAGATCAGGCTCACACTTGCGGCAAAGCTGATCTCGCCGGGCGCGACCGGAACAGGCGCCGTATCGGCACGCGCGTCCATCGCCATCGTTGCCAGCTCCATCCGGTAGGACGGGCTTCCCATTTCAATGAGTTGCAAGAGCGGCCCAAGATCCACACCCGCAGCCTCGGCCAAAAGCCCCGCCTTGCGCCGCGCTTCGACCACAGCCAAGCGACGGGCCTCGTCGAGCGCTTCGGTCTCGTTTTGCAGGCCAAAGCTGATGCCGTCGACCCGGTTGGCGCCCGCCTCGACCGCCCCCGCCAGCACCTCGCCCACGCTATTGAGATCGCGAAGAGTCAGGCTCACGGATGTCTCCGCCGAATAGCCGGCGATGATCCGATAATCGATCTGGCCCGTCGAGTTGCGCCCATAGCGGGGGGTCAGGCGGATCGCGCTTGATTGGATATCGCGCTCATCGATGCCCTGTGCAGCGATGAAATCCAAAATCCTCTGCATCGCTTGCCCAGCCTGACCAATCGCCTCGGCGCCACTTTTCGCCTCGGCCGTGACCCCTAGGCTCAGGCGGGCCAAGTCCGGCGGCAGGTTCACCTCGCCCTCGGCGCTGACCGAGATGGTGCGCGGGATGTCGTCGGCAATCGCGGCCAGAGGCAGAAGCGCGAGGAAGACTGCGGCGGTTAGACGGTACAGGATGTTCATGGGAGTCCTCTTGAGGCTGAAACCTGGGCGCAAGATGCGCCAAGCGTTCGGAGTCGTCACCGAAAATCCGCCAAATTGCGCCAATGGGCGGGAAGTTGCTGTAGCCGAGGCAGGCCCGTCTCGATACATTCCTCACCTGAAGCAACAATGCTAATCGAGCCCCATGAAACCGAATTTTGCCCTTTCGCTCTCGTTTGACGGGATCCGCCTTCTGCACCGCGTACCGGGAGGCTGGCATCTTGTTGGAGAGGCCGCCTTTGACGCCGAAGACCTCGCGGGCGAGCTGACCATGCTGCGCCGCACCGCGCAGGCGCTCGATTCCTCGGGCCTGCGCAGCAAGATCCTGATCCCGAACGAGCAGATCAAATACCTCACGCTCGATAACCCGAACGCAAGCGACGACGATATTCGAGCCGCACTCGACGGGACGACCCCCTATGCGCTTGATGATCTGGTGATCGATGCAAGCCGCGACGAGGCGGCAACTTATATCGCTGCGGTCGCGCGCGAGACCTTGGACGAAGCGCTCGATTTCGCCCGCCAGCACCGGTTTCAGCCAACGTCCTTCGCCGGGGTGCCGGAGCAGGGAGCCTTCTTGGGCGAGGCCTTTTTTGGCGCCGCAGATCCGCTGCTGACAGTTGAACGTGACAGCGATGCCGTGACGGTGATCGGGACAGCCAAGCCCCCAGCGCCCGCGCCGGTCGCAGAGACCGAGGAGCCGGAGACCGGCGCCGATGACCACGAGGTTGAGGGCGAAGGCAATGATGAAGAGGCGTCGCCCGAGGCCGAAACGCCAAAGGACGCGGAGGCCGCTGAAGTAGAGACTGAACCGGCAGCAGATCTTGCCTCTGAAGTGGCCAAGGAAAGTGAGGAAGTGACACCCATATTCTCGAGCCGCACCAAGCCGTTGCGCGTCACCTTTGATGTGCCGCAGGCGGTCAAGGCCGCACCGGCGGCCCCGCCGCGCGAAGGTTCGGGAGAGCCGGTCTTTTCGAGCCGAGGCCGGCAAGAGCCGCCACTTGGCCGACCGGACGGCAAAACCTCGGGCAACATGCCCGCGCTTCCCAGCGCCCTGCAACATGCGAGCGCCTCGCTTGATCCGGCCGAGGATTTCGACGACGACGGCAGCGATATGGAGAAGAAGGGCAAGGGTGGAAAAGCGGAATTGCGCTCGATTCTTGCAGTCGGCGCGACCGTGGCCGAGGCCGACGCGGCGAAAATCCCGGGGCGGCGGAGCCCGCTTTCCAAAGTGGCCGAACCCAGCGCGGAACAGGTCGAGCGGCCCCAAAAAGCGGGGAGTTCAGGTCGCTACCTTTGGCTGATCCTGACAGCGATCCTTCTGGTCTTCCTCGCGGCTGTCGGCATCTGGGCCTCAGTGACCGATACCTCTCTTTCGCGCCTGATCTTCGGGCCCGACGATGCGGTGGTCGAACTCGCCGCCAGCGATCCGGCCGCCGCCGCGCCGGAAGCTGAATCACCCAGCATCAACGACGAAGAGCTTTCCGATCTGGCGGATATGGCCGACTTGCCACCAGACGAGGTGCCGCCACCTGATGCGGCACCCTCCGAAGAGATTGCAGCCGGGGACGAGACCGTCGACACCGGCACAGCCGAGGCTGTGTCGCTGCCGGTGGTCTCGTCCCCGACGATCCTGAGCCCAGCTGAGGCGGAGCGCATCTATGTTGCCACGGGCGTTTGGCAGCGCGCGCCACGTCTCCCGCTGACGCCGAGAACCGAGTCGTCCGATACGATCTTCCTTGCGGCCATCGATCCCACGATCGGCGGCGCGGATGCGATCGCACTGCCCGACCTTTTGCGCTCGGGCCGCGATGCGCCTCTCGAGGCACAGGCTCTGCCGCCACCCCCTGGCACTGTCTTTCAGCGCGATGCCGAAGGCTTCATCCTCGCCACGGCCGAAGGCACGCTCTTGCCGAGCGGGATCATCGTAACTGCCGGAGCGCCTGCACTGGTTCCGCCACAGCGGCCGGTCTTCGAGATCGCCGAGCCGGCTGGCTCACCAGCCTCCAGTGAGGAGGCGGCAACTCAGGAAGACCTCGCCGCTGCCGATCCGGCCCTTGCTGGGAAAAGGCCCAAGGCCCGCCCGGTTGCCCTTGCCGAAACGATCGAGCGCGCCTCGCTTGGCGGCCGTACGTTTGACGAATTGTCAGGTATCCGCCCCAAATCCCGGCCCGAGGGCCTTGTCATCGCCGAGGCGCCCGCCGACGCTATTGCAGAAGCCTTGGCCGCCGCCGCGGGCGATCCCTTCGCGGATGCAACCGAGCTGGCCGTTGCCTCATCGGAGCGGCCGCGGGCTCGGCCTCGCAACTTTGACCGGGTCGTCACTGCCGCCACCGCCGCCCCCAAGCCAGCCGCCGCGCCTGCAATGGTTCAGGGATCGAGCGGTCCGGTCCCTAGATCGGTCGCCGAGGCAGCCACCGAAGACAGCGTTCTGGCGCTCCGTGACCTTGCGCTCATTGGCCTCATGGGCCCCGCCAATGACCGGCGCGCTATGATCCGCACGGCCTTTGGCCGGATTCTTTTGGTGCGGGTGGGTGACGAACTTGACGGTGGTCGCGTCACATCGATCGGCGATAGCGCCCTGACCTATACCAAACGCGGGCGGACCTATACGCTCGAAATGCCCGCCGGATAGGCTGACCCGCCTCAATTCGGCGATTTTCCCCCGTTCCGCCAAAAATTTGAACTGGGCCGAGTTGCGGATCGCCTGCCGTGTTGCGACAAGGGAGCTATGGAAAACTTCTTTCTACAGGCAACGATTTTTCTCGGAGCGGCGCTCATCGCGGTGCCGCTCGCGGCGCGTTTGGGCTTGGGCTCGGTTCTTGGCTATATCGCCGCTGGCATCGTGATCGGCCCGATCCTCGGCCTGACTGGAAACGAGACCGCGGGCTTGCAGCATTTCGCCGAGTTTGGCGTGGTGATGATGCTCTTCCTGATCGGCCTCGAGCTTGAGCCGCGCACCCTTTGGGATATGCGCCACAAGCTGCTTGGGCTTGGCGGGCTTCAGATCGTCCTGACCACGGGTGTGATCATGGGCCTGACCTATATGATGAAGCAGCCATGGGAAGAGGCGCTGGCGATCGGTTTGGTCCTGTCTCTGTCGTCGACCGCGATTGTTTTGCAGACGCTTACCGAAAAGGGCCTGATCCAGACCGCCGGCGGGCGCAATGTCTTCTCGGTCCTTCTGACCCAAGACATCGCGGTGATCCCGATGCTGGCTTTCCTGCCACTTCTGGCGGTTTCCGGCAGGCTGGTGCCGCACCAGCCAGTTGATGATCACGCCGCATCCGATGCCCTGAGCCTTGTTTCCTACGCCGACCGCATCCCCGGCTGGGGCCTCACGCTGATCACCGTGGGCGCGATCTTTTTCATTATCTTTGCGGGCGTTTTTCTGACGCGCCCGCTTTTCCGTTATATCCACCACGCCCGCCTTCGCGAGATGTATACGGCCTTCGCGCTCCTGATGGTTGTCTCGATTGCGGTGTTGATGGACTTCGTCGGCCTCTCCCCCGCGCTGGGCACCTTTCTGGCCGGTGTTGTTCTGGCCAACTCTGAATTCCGCCACGAGCTTGAGAGCGACCTTGAGCCTTTCCGGGGTCTCCTCCTTGGGCTTTTCTTCATTACCGTGGGCGCGGGCTTTGATTTTGCCGGCTTCTTTGGCGATCCCTTCCGCATCCTGGCGCTGACGCTTCTGCTGATCGGTGTGAAAATCGGGGTTCTTTACGTCCTTGCCCGCCTCTGGAAGCTCAAGCCGCATGACCGCTGGCTCTTTACCCTCGGGCTTGGTCAGGCCGGTGAGTTCGGCTTCGTCCTTGTCTCCTTTGCCGCGGCGACCGGTGTTCTCGGCGTGGCGCTGGGACAAAAGCTCGTTCTGATCATCGCTCTGTCGATGCTGATCACGCCACTTCTATTCATCCTCTACGAACATCGAACAAAATGGCTCAAGACCGAGCCGGAATACGAACCCGACGAGATTGACGAAACAGGCTCGGTGATTATCGCCGGGATTGGCCGCTTTGGGCAGACGGTGAATGCCCTTGTGCGCAGTGTCGGCCTCAAATCTGTGGTTCTCGACAACGACATGACCGTGGTCCAGACGATGCGGTCGTTCGGCCACAAGGGCTATTTCGGAGATCCAACCCGCCCCGACCTTCTCAAAGCAGCCGGCATCGAAAACGCCAAGGTTCTTGTGGTGGCGGTCGACGATCATGTGGCGGCGATGAAACTTGTCAGCTATGCCCGCAAGCTTCGGCCCGACCTGCATATTATCGCCCGCGCACGGGATGACGTCCACGTCTACGAACTCTACAAAGCCGGAGCCGACGACATCGTGCGCGAAATGTTCGACAGCTCGCTTCGTGCGGGCCGCTATGTGCTCGAAAACCTCGGCTTTTCCGAATACGAAGCGGCCGAGGCGGAAGACGAGTTTTACCACCACGACCGGGCGTCGCTCAAAGATCTGGCCGCGCTTTGGAAGCCCGGGGTACCTATTGAGAAAAACGCAGAATACAGCGCGCGGGTGAAAGAGCTTTACACCGAGCTTGAAGCTGCTCTCGCGGCACGTCAGCAAAGATCGAAGGAGGCGGCGCAGGCCGCCCCCGACGAAGAGGCCTAAGCCTAGCCTTCCGAGACGCCCGCCTCGGCAAAGGTCGCCATTCCGGAGTGGCAGGCAACGGCCCCCTTCAGAACGCCAATCGCCAGCGCCGCGCCCGAACCTTCGCCTAGGCGGAGGCCGAGCTGGAGGAGCGGCTCTTTACCGAGCGAGTCGAGCAGGCGGGCGTGGGCCCCTTCGGCGGATTTGTGGCCCGCAACCGCGTGATCGAGCGCGCCGTCCTGCGCCTTGGCCAGCGCGGCCGCCGCAGCCGAACAGATAAACCCGTCGAGGATCACAGGGATCCGGTGCGCGCGCGCGGCGGCAATCGCTCCGGCCATAGCGGCCAGCTCGCGCCCGCCGAGGCGGCGCAGCACTTCGAGCGGATCGGACAGGGCCACATTGTGGAGCGCCAGCCCCTCGTCGATGACAGCCGCCTTGCGGGCAAGGCCCGCATCGTCAACGCCAGTGCCACGCCCGGCCCAATCAGCGCCCGAGCCGCCAAAGAGCGCCGCCGCCATCGCTGCCGCCGAGGTCGTGTTGCCGATGCCCATCTCGCCGGTCACCAGAAGATCGGCCTTGGGATCGACAGCGTTCCAGCCGGTCGCAAGAGCGGCCACACATTCGGCCTCGGTCATCGCCGCTTCGGCGGTGAAATCCTGCGTCGGGGTATCGAGATCGAGGGCGTAGACATCCATCTTGGCGCCGAACGCCTTGGAGAGCTGGTTGATCGCCGCGCCGCCGGCTTTGAAGTTGGCGACCATCTGCACGGTCACTTCCGCCGGAAAAGCCGAGACGCCGCGGGCGCAAACGCCATGATTGCCCGCGAAGACGATCACCTGCGGCGCCTCGATCGCGGGTCGCGGATTGCCACGCCAGCCAGCATACCAAATGGCGAGGTCTTCAAGACGGCCAAGAGCTCCCGGCGGCTTGGTCAATTGACCGTTGCGCTCCTGCGCGCCTGCTTCGGCGGCGGTATCGATTCCCGGCTGGCCAGCCAGAATCGCGCGAAATTCCTCAAGTGTCTTGAAAGGGGCCTGCATCTTGTCCTCGTTGCCTTCTGTCGCGGTTCTGTCTAACGCTCCTGACAGCAAGGGAAAGGTAAGAAAGGTCGCAGCGATGTCCGATCCCGACATTTCCGATGTTCGTTTCAGCCAGCCTGTTCAGGATGTGTTGCAGGGTCTCGGCCTGCTGAGCCGCCTGCCCGTGAAGGTCGATGCCGACGCGGCCGCAAAGCGCGGCGCGGCGGCATCCTGGGCCTGGCCGCTGGCCGGTGCTATTCTCGGGCTAGTCGCGGCTCTTGCTGCCTCGCTCTCGCTCTGGCTTGGCCTTGGCGCAGGGATCGCGGCGGCGCTGGTCATCGCAGTGCAGGTCATCACCACCGGCGCGATGCATGAAGACGGGCTTGCAGACAGCGCCGATGGGCTCTGGGGCGGCTATGACCGCGACCGCCGGCTCGAGATCATGAAAGACAGCCGGATCGGCACCTACGGTGTTTTGGCGCTGGTTCTGGCGATGATCCTGCGCTGGTCAGCGCTTTCTGCGCTGCTGGCCACGGGCCATGTCTGGGGCACATTGATCGGCGTTGCCGCTCTCAGCCGCGCGCCGATGGCAGCGCTCATGGGCTGGCTTCCTGCGGCCCGACCCTCGGGCCTGAGCCGTGGCGTCGGCCAGCCCTCGGGCGATACAGTGCGGTTTGGCTTCATCGCCGCGGGGATCGTCGGGTTCGTGTTTCTCGGCCTCGCCGTGGTGCCGGTTGCGGCCTTCGTTGCCGTGACAGCCTTTGTCGCCGGCCGGATTGCCCTCGACAAGATCGGCGGGCAGACGGGTGATATCCTCGGGGCTACCCAGCAACTCAGCGAAATCGCGGCGTTGGCGGTGCTTGTGGCGCTCTGGGTTTAGGGCAGCTGGCAGTCGAGCGCTGCCGCGAAGTCACCGCCTTCGGCTAGAGTGCGGCTCTTGATGCTGCCGTCGATCAGCCGAGAGGCAATGATGCGCGACCAGCGCGCGTCCGCTGTGATCATCTCCAGCCCCTCGCCGCAATCTCTCAAACCGCCGCTGATGAAGGGATCACCCAAACGGTGATTGGTCAGCCCCTCGGCCTTTGTGACTTCGACAAGAGCACCGTTTTCAAAACGCCAGACGCGCAGGAGGCGCGCCAGGTGGGGACGGTCGATATAGGCGAGTTCCACAGAGCCGTCACCGTCAAGATCCGCGGCGCCGATTGGCGCGAGCCAGCGGTGGGTTTGGCCGATGAAGGGGGTAGCGGCGACGAACCCTGCCTCGTCATAAACGGCAAGTCGGGCGCCGAGTGAGATGTCGGTTTCGACAACAACCATCTCGGGCGCGCCATCGCCATCCACATCCACGAGCCGCGGGGTGAGATCCTCGAACACGCGGGTTTCAGGCAGCCGCAGGATCATCTTCTGGCCCGAACTCAGCTCGAACGACAAAGCGCCCCATTCTTCGGTCTCGCCGAAGACGCCGTGCTTATAGCGCTGGGTTGGTTCGGCGTAGGTGGCCGAGACAATTTCGTCGGCCGTTGCGACCAGTGGCATCAGGCCAAGCAGTGCCCCTGCGAGCAAGCCCGGCCAGCGCCGCATCAGATCTGCTTTTCCGGCATGAAGACACGCAGGCCGTCGAGCGCGTCCGAGACCTTGAGCTGGCAGGTCAGGCGCGAGCGGGAAGGATCGGGCTCGTAGGCGAAATCGAGCATGTCCTCTTCCATCGGATCTTTGGACGGGAGCCGCTCGACCCAATTCGGATCGACATAGACATGGCAGGTCGAGCAAGCACAGGCACCGCCGCAATCGGCCTCGATCCCGGGAATGCCGTTGTCGCGCGCGCCTTCCATGACCGTCAGGCCATTGGGCACGTCCACGACATGCTCTTTGCCGCCGAACTCTACATAAGTGATCTTTGCCATCTACCCGTTCCGTCTTTGTCAGGTCCGGCGCTCTAGATAGGCGAGGCTCGGCTGCCGCGCCAGCCCGAATCCGCCCTATTTGCGTGTCAAAACCGCCCTTTGCCGCTCAAAACCACTCACATTTTCATCAGTGGGTTGAAATGAAAAAGGGCGCCCGGAGGCGCCCTCTTCTTTCTTTGTCGGGCCGATCATTCCTTGACCGCGAGCGCGACGAACATCGGCTCGCCGCCACGGTTGATCTTCAGCAGGATCGACTTGCGGCCACTGTCCTGCGCTTCGCCGATCCTGTCTTTCAGCTCGGAGATGCTCGAGAGCGGCGCCTGCGAGGCTTCGGTGATCACGTCGCCGGGAGCCAGTCCCTTATCCTCGGCATCGCTGAGCGGCGCGACCGAGGTGATCACAACGCCTTTCACGTCGCCGGTCTGGTATTTTTCGACCATGTCGGGCGTCAGCTCCGAAAGAGACATACCAAGGATCTCCTCGATTTGCGGTTCCATCGGCGCAGGCTTTCCGCCTTGCGCGGCCTCGGCGGTTTCGCGTCGACCCAAAGTCACGGTGAAGGTAATCTCGTCACCGGCCCGCAGCACATCGACCGTCGCTTCCATGCCGACCGGCGCCGCACCCACCATCCGCACCAACGCACGGGTATCAGGCACATCGCGGCCATTGAACCGCAAGATCACGTCGCCCGGCTGGAGGCCAGCATCGAAGGCGGGGCCTTCGGGCACATCGGTCACCAAGGCGCCAGCAGTCGAGGTGAGCCCGGGGATCGCGTCGACCATATCGTCGCTGAGATCCTGAATACGCACACCGAGCCAGCCGCGGCGGGTTTCGCCATATTGCATCAGCTGGTCGACCACAGCCTTGACCACGTTCGACGCCATCGAGAAGCCGATGCCGATCGAGCCGCCGTTGGGCGACAGGATCGCCGTATTCACACCGATCACTTCGCCGTAAAGGTTGAAGAGCGGCCCGCCCGAGTTGCCGCGGTTGATGGCGGCGTCGGTTTGAATGTAGTCGTCGTAGGTGCCCGAAAGCTCGCGGTTGCGGGCGGAGACGATGCCCGCCGAGACGGAAAAGCCCTGCCCCAGCGGATTGCCTACGGCCAAGACCCAGTCGCCTACGCGGGCCGTGTCACTATCAGCGAAGCCTACGAATGTGAGATCGGACGCATCCACCTTCAGAAGCGCGATATCGACGGCTGGATCGGTGCCAATCAGGGTCGCCGGCAGGCTTTCGCCCGAAAAGAACTCGACCATGATCTCGTCGGCATCCTCGATCACATGGTTGTTTGTGACGACATAACCGTCAGCCGAGATGACAAACCCAGAGCCAAGCGACGTCGCCCTCTGCGGCCCTTGGGGGCCGAGGCCCTGATCGTTGAAATCTCTGAAGAAATCTTCAAATGGCGTCCCCTCGAAAGGGTTCTCTTGCGGCATCATGCCATTTGCGCCCGAGCGGGCCTCGATAACGGTTGTCGTGGTGATATTCACGACCGCCGGGCTGACCTGCTCGACGAGGTCGGCGAATGTATCGGGGCGCGACTGAGCCGGGCTCGGCACAGCCTGAGCGAAGAACAGCACGAGGACGGAAAGCGCCATCAGCATAAACGACGCTGGGCGCGAGGTTGAACGTGCTGCAACGAGTGTTCTCGGAATCACGACAAGCTCCTGTTTGATAATCGACCTGCCCGATGATCGGGCTATGGGATAATCACCTTCCCCACCGGGTTTGACAACGCACGCACAATCTCGCTTCGTCACTTGCGCGTGAGTCTGCCTCACGCGCCCATGCCCAATGCCAGCCAGCACAGCACAACACCGATCGCAATCGAGGCAAGCCCCATCGCGCGGCGTTGATCGATCGTCAGACGGCGGTAGGCCTCAAAGAGCCGCTCAATAGCGGAAGGGGCCAGTGCATAGACCAGCCCCTCCACCACAAGTACGGATCCGATCGCCAGAACGATCGTCGCCATTTACTGCGAGACCTTCGCCTGATCAGAGAGCAGGTAGTCGAAGAAATCGCTCTCCGGCGAGACCACGATCGAGCTGTTGCCGCCACCAATGGCGCGGGCATAGGCGGTCATCGAGCGATAGAACTCGAAGAACTCCGGATCGCGGCCAAAGGCTTCTGCAAAGATCGCATTTCGTTTGGCATCGGCCTGGCCTCGGACGATTTCAGACTGGCGTCGTGCGTCCGACACAAGCTCGACCACCGTACGGTCAGCCAGCGCACGAACTCGCAGCGCAGCCTCGTTACCACGGGCGATTTCGTCGGCAGCCTCGCGCTCGCGCTCGGCCTTCATACGTTCATAGGTCGCGCTGAGGTTGGAGGGCGGAAGATCGGTCCGCTTGAGACGAACATCGATGATCTGAATGCCCAGCGCCTGCCCTTCACTGATTGCCGCATTGCGGATCCGCTGCATCAGCGCTGCCCGGTCGGCAGAAAGAATATCATTCGAGCTGACCGAACCCAGAACTTCCCGGATCCCGGCACGCAAGATAGAATCAAGCCGGTTCGCTGCGAATTCTTGCCCGCCTGAGCCAACCGCCTGCCGGAATCTCTCGATATTGACAATTCGGTATCTTGCGAAAGCGTCAACGACCAGACGGCGATCGTCCAAAGGCGTGATTTCCAAAGAGGCAATATCGCGGCTCAGAATACGGTCATCGTAGCGGACAACTTCCTGAATAAGCGGAATCTTGAAACCAAGACCGGGGTCTTCTTTGACTTTAACGATCTGGCCGAATTGAAGCACCAGAACCTTTTGACGCTCGTCAACGATGAAGATCGACGAAAGAGCGGCGGCAATTACCGCAACAAGGATCGGGACCAGATAAGCAGAGCGTGCCATTAGTTGCTCCCTCCCGTGGTGGTTCGGCCAAGTTCATTGAGCGGCAGGTAGGGAACGACCCCCTGGCCGCCTTGCGAAGCTTCGTCGAGCAGCATCACGTTCATGCCTGAGAACACCTTTTCGATGGTTTCAAGATAGATCCGCTGGCGCGTCACTTCCGGAGCTTTTTGATATTCCTCGAGAACCGAAAGGAAGCGGCTGGCTTCACCTTCGGCCTCATTCACGACCTGGGCACGATAGCCTTCGGCCTGCTCAAGCACCTGGGCCGCTTCACCGCGGGCCTCAGCCAAAACGCGGTTGGAGTAGGCGTCTGCTACGTTCTGCAGACGATCCCGCTCCTGCTCGGCATCCTGCACCTTGCGGAAGGACGAGATGACAGGCTCGGGCGGGTCGGCCTTGTCAAAGTTGACCCGCACAATGTTCACGCCGCTTTCGTAGCTATCGAGCGTCGATTGAATAAGATCCCGAAGTCGTTCGCTGATGATGCCGCGGTCACGGTTCAAGATCGGCGCAAGCTCGGACTGGGCGATGATCTCGCGCATGGCGGATTCCGCCACCGCCTCGATCGTCGCATGGGGATCAGCGAGGTTGAAAAGAAAATCCTGGGAATTCGATATGTTCCAGACAACCTGGAAATCGATATCGACGATGTTTTCGTCGCCCGTCAGCATAAGGCCAGCGTCCTCACCGGATCTGGAGGTGCCAATTTCGATTGTGCGTTCCGATGTGAACGGGATCACTTCGGCGGTCACGAAGGGCCAAGGCGCGAAATTGAGACCCGCCTCGCCAGTCTTGTAATAGCTGCCGAGGAAGAGCTCGACCGACTGTTCTTCGGGCTTGACCGTATAGAAGGAAGCAAGACCCCACATGATCGCCGCGGCACCAATGCCGAGCAGGAGGGTGCCTCGTGTCAGGCGCGGACCTTCGCCGCCACCCTGAGCGCCGCCATTGGGACGCCGGCCACCGCCGCCGCCCATGAGAACACGCAACTGTTCGCGGCCCTTGTTCACCAGATCGTCGATCTCGGGGATCTGCGGACCATCATTGCCGGGCCGCCGGCCGCCGCGATTTTGATCATCGCCGCCACCCGAACCGCCTCGGTTGCCTCCGCCGCCGCCCCAAGGGCCGCCTGAATTTCCAGCCATGTGTTCTTCTCTCTCTTTCGCCCCCCAAGGGGCAGGTTATTTCAAAGATGGGTCCGCAGCCCCGAAAATCAAGCGGTGCGGACCGGCGTTTTGATGGTTACAAGCTCTTCGGCCATCGTCGGGTGAACCGCAACCGTGCGGTCGAAATCTTCTTTCGTGGCCCCCATTTTTACGGCGATTCCGGCCAGTTGGATCATCTCGCCCGCATGATCGGCGACGATATGACAACCGAGTATCTTGCGGGTCGCTTTGCTGACGATCAGCTTCATCAGAACCCGGTCGCTGCGTCCGATGAACGAATGCTGCATTGCCCGGAAACTCGTGCTGTAGACCTCGATCGGCTCTTGCTCGCGCGCGGCCTCTTCGGTCAGGCCGATGGTGCCAAACTCGGGTTGAGTGAAGACGGCGGAGGGGATCAGATCGTGATCGACCTTGGTCGGGTTGCCCCGGAACACGGTTTCGACAAAAGCCATACCTTCGCGGATCGCCACGGGAGTAAGCTGCACCCGGTTGGTGACATCACCCACCGCATAGATCGAGGGCACGCTTGATTGAGAATAATCATCGACGACGACTTCGCCGTGTTTTCCGAGTTTGACCCCCGCCTCTTCTAGGCCGAGGCCTTTCGTGTTGGGCGAACGACCGGTCGCGAAAAGGACCTGCTCGTAGACCGCCTCCGTTCCATTGCTGGATTTGACCCAGACGCCGCCGTCGCGCTTTTCCATCGCCAGAATTGTCGTTCCGCAGTGCAGATCGACACCGCGCGCGCGCATCTGGTCGGCGATCATACCGCGCGCCTCACCGTCAAAACCGCGCAAAATCTGAGCGCCCCGGTAGTATTGGGTGACCCGAACCCCAAGCCCGTTGAGGATTCCAGCGAACTCGCAGGCGATATAGCCTCCGCCGACAATCAGGATCGAGGCCGGTAGCTTCTCAAGATGGAAGATATCGTTCGATGTGATCCCAAGCTCGGCCCCCGGCTGGTCGGGCACCGCGGGAAGCCCACCTGTCGCGATCAGGATGTGGCCTGCGCTGATCACCTCGCCGGTCGACAGGACGACATGGTGGGCGTCCTTGACGGTCGCGCGGGCGTTGTAGGTCGTGACACCCGAGGTATCGAGCATCCGCCGATAGACGCCTTCGAGAAAATCGAGCTGTCCATACAGCTTGGTGCGAAAGACGCTCCAGTCGAATTTGCCATCACCCAAATCCCAGCCATATGCCCGGGCATCGCTGATCGCCTCGCTGAACTCGCTTGCGAAGACCATGAGCTTTTTCGGAACACAGCCGCGGATCACGCAGGTGCCGCCCATCCGGTCTTCTTCTGCGAGAGCAACCCGCACTCCGTCTGCCGCCGCCACTCGTGCTGCCCGGACACCGCCAGAGCCTCCGCCGATGACGAATAGGTCGTAGTCGTAAGCCATATCTATTCCGCGATGTCGGTGAAAATGTTGTCCTTGGTCAGGAAATCATACTTCATCTCGTCCACCGTGCCTTCGTTGATATCCCGAACCTCGACGCGACCATCGCCATAGCCGATGACCACTGCGTCACAGATATCTATGAACAGCCCGTTTTCAACCACGCCGGGGATTTGATTGAGCACCAGGCTCAGCTGGCGCGCGTTGCCGATCCGGTTGAGGTGCAGATCGAGGATGTGGTTGCCCTCGTCGGTGATGAACGGCGCATCGCCCTTCATCCGAAGGCTCGTAGTGCGACCCAGAACGTCGAGACCGATGAGGGCCTCTTCGACAAGCGTCTTGGTGGTCTGCCAGCCAAAGGGAATGACCTCGAGCGGCAGCGGGAAGGCCCCGAGGGTTTCCACCTGTTTCGAGATATCGGCAATCACCACCATCATATCCGAGGCCGTGGCGACGATCTTTTCTTGAAGATGCGCGCCGCCGCCGCCCTTGATGAGGTTGAGGTCGGCGTCAAATTCGTCGGCCCCGTCGATGGTCACGTCAAGCCATTTGGCCTCGTCGAGTGTGATGACCTCGATCCCCACCTGCCGCGCGAGTTCCGCGGTGCGGGTCGAGGTGGGCACGCCTTTGATCCTGAGCCCCTCGTCACGGACCATCTCGCCCAGACACTTAACGAGCCAAGCGGCGGTCGAGCCGGTGCCGAGACCAACCTTCATGCCGCTCTGGACATATTGGGTCGCGCGCTTGGCCGCGACGAATTTGGCCTTGTCGATGGGGGAAAGGTTGTCGGGCATGGGGCAGCTCCAAGAGGATTCCTCTTCGCTTATAGGAAAGATGTTGGGCGGGCGCGAGAGGCGGAAGGCCATGAGCTTCCGGTTTCCGATAGGAAATGTCGCTTTCCGGCAGACGGAAAGGCGGCAATCGCATAGGTTCTGCGCATGACAGATTTGCTGCGCCTTCACTATGCCCCCGACAACGCCTCGCTTTGCGTGCGACTGGCGCTTGAGATGCTCGAGCTGCCGTATGAGGCGGTGCTTGTTGACCGCAGTCGGGGCGATCACACATCGGCCGCCTATCTGGCGATGAATCCAAACGGCCTCATCCCGACGCTCGAAACGCCACAGGGCGTGCTTTTTGAGACGGCGGCGATCCTACTTTGGCTCTCGGAGCGCGAGGGCAAGCTCTTTCCCGCCCCCGGCTCGCCCGATCGCGGCGCGGGCCTCAAGTGGCTCTTCTGGCTCGCCAACGAGCTGCACGCGTCAGAGCGCGTCCTGTTCTACTCCGAACGGCTGATGTCGGCTGAGCATGTGGGCGAGTTGGATCGTTCCGTCCATGTCCAAATCCGCAACCACCTTCACCTGCTCGACAATGCGGCTCCGGGCTGGCTTGCGGACGATACGATTCTCGGCTGTTATCTGGCGCCGCTCCTGCGCTGGCCTGTGATCTACGGCAACAATCCCGGCTGGCTGAACCTTGCCGACTATCCCAACCTTCTGGCCTTCGCCCGCCGGTTTGAGGCGACCGCAGCCTCGCGCCGCTGCGCCGAAGCCGAGGGCTTGGGCGACAAGCCCTTCTCCGAACCTGAATACCCCAATCCCCCCGAAGGATCGCCGCTCTAAATGTTTCTTTCCGTCTTCGATATGTTCAAGGTGGGCGTTGGCCCCTCGTCGTCGCACACCATCGGCCCGATGGTCGCCGGCGCGCGGTTCCTCGATCACCTGCGGCAGCAACCGTTCAAGGTCGCCGGCCTGCGGGTGGTGCTGCACGGCAGCCTCGCCTTCACCGGCGTCGGCCACGCCACCGACCGCGCCTCGATCCTCGGCCTCGCCGGTTTCCGCGCCGACGACTATGACGCCGAGAAGGCCGAAGCCGAACTGGCGAGGATTGCCGAGGAAGGGACTGTGACGCCCAAGGGGCTCCCTGTGCTCGAGTTTCGCCCCAAGGAGCACCTCGTCTTCGACTACGGCCCCAACCTTCCCGGCCATGCCAATGGCATGATCATCAAGGGCGTCGACGCGCAGGGCGATGTGATCACTCAAGTGACCTATTATTCTGTCGGCGGCGGCTTCATCCTGACCGAAGAAGAGCTGGCCGCAGGCAAAGACCATGACGATGGCCCGCCCGTTCCTTTCCCGTTCAAGTCGGCCAAGGAAATGCTCGACATGGCCGCCGAAAGCGGCCTGACCATCGCCGACATGAAGCGCAAGAACGAGCTGAGCCGCCGCAAGGGCGCCGATCTCGATGCCGGGATCGCCCGCATCTGGGAGGTGATGAACAGTTGCATTAACCGAGGCCTCGAGAACGACGGCATCCTGCCCGGCGGGCTCAAGGTCAAGCGGCGGGCCAAGGGCATCCACCAGTCGCTTCTGGCCGAGCGTGGCATGAACATTTCCGCCCCGCATACGATCAACGACTGGATGTCGACCTATGCGATGGCGGTGAACGAAGAAAACGCGGCGGGCGGGCAGGTCGTGACCGCGCCCACCAACGGCGCGGCTGGCGTCATTCCGGCGACGATCCGCTATTGGCTTGATCATGTGCCGGGCGCGACCGCTTCCAAGGTACCCGACTTCCTGCTGACCGCCGCGGCCATCGGCGGCCTCATCAAGTTCAACGCCTCGATCTCGGGCGCGGAATGCGGCTGTCAGGCGGAGGTCGGCAGCGCCTCGGCGATGGCGGCAGCGGGGCTAGCGGCGGTCATGGGCGGCACGCCCGAGCAGGTGGAGAATGCGGCAGAGATCGCGCTCGAGCATCACCTCGGCATGACCTGCGACCCGATCCGCGGGCTTGTTCAGATCCCTTGCATCGAAAGGAACGGCCTTGGCGCGATCAAGGCGGTTTCCGCGGCCTCACTTGCGCTCCGCGGCGACGGCACCCATTTCGTCCCTCTTGACGCGGCGATCGAGACGATGCGGCAAACAGGTGTGGACATGAGCGAGAAATACAAGGAGACATCGCTCGGCGGCTTGGCCGTCAACGTTCCCAACTGCTGAGGGCCGCGCGGCCCGCTATCCCCAAGGACGCGGCATGACCCACGATCGCATTCTCCTCGGCGTCCTTCTGATGCTCGGCTTCTGCCTGACTGCGCCCTTCATCGACGTAGGCTCAAAAGCCGCCGCCGCAACGATCCCCGTGGGCGAGATCACGCTGGCGCGGTTCATCGTGCAGGGCGCGATCATGCTGCCCGTTCTTCTTGTGATGGGCCAAAGCCTGCGGATCCCCCGCGCCTCCCTTGGGCGGTTGATCCTGCGGGCCATCTATCTGATCGTTTCGACCTATTGCTTCGTCGCCGCCGTGCAGGTGATGCCGATTGCCGACGCGCTGGCCATTGCCTTTGTCGAGCCCTTCATCCTTCTTTTCCTCGGCAAGTTCATGTTCGGCGACGAGGTCGGCCCACGCCGGATCGCTGCCTCGGCTGTGGGGTTTGTCGGCTCGCTTCTGGTGATCCAGCCGAGCTTTGTGGCCTTCGGCCCGGTGGCGCTCTTCCCGCTCGGCACCGCTCTCTTTTTCGCGCTCTACATCTTGATCACTCGCCGCCTCTCCAGAGAGCTCCATCCCGTGGCGATGCAGTTCCATACCTCGACGCTGGCGGCCGCCATGTGCCTGCCCTTCATCGTCATTGCCGATTTCACCCATTGGCCGACGCTTGATCCGGTGATGCCGCAGGGGATCGAATGGATGTGGCTTGGCATGGTCGGCGCGGCCTCGGCGCTGGCGCATCTTCTGATGACCTACGCCCTGCGTTTTGCCCCTTCGACGACGCTTGCGCCGCTGCACTACCTCGAACTCATCAGCGCGGCGATCCTCGGCTACATCTTCTTCAGCGATTTCCCGAACCTTCTGACATGGGCCGGTATCGCGATCATCGCGCTTTCGGGAATCTATATCGTGCACCGCGAGCGGATCACCGCGCGGCGCGGATCGGTGGTGATGCCGCAGGTCTCGCCACCGCGCAGCCCCTCCTGATCCATGTCGCGCCACACGCATATCGACCGGCCCTTTATCGGCATTTTGTTCATGCTCGGCTTTTGCGTGCTTGCCCCTTTGGGAGATGCGCTGGCCAAGGTGCTGGGCGGGCGGCTTGATCTGGGGATGCTGGTCCTGACGCGTTTTGCCGTGCAGGCGGCGATTCTTTTGCCGATTGCGATTTTATCGGGGGCCACGCTGATGGTGCGCGGCCGCGTTCTTGCGCTGGTCACGGTCCGCACGCTCCTGCATATCGCGGGGATCGGCACGATGTTTACCTCGCTGCGCTATCTGCCGCTGGCCGACGCCCTCGCCATCGCCTTCGTCATGCCCTTCGTGATGCTGCTTCTGGGCAAGTTCGTTTTGGGTGAAGAAGTGGGCCCGCATCGGCTTTGGGCCTCGATAGTGGGCTTTGCCGGCACACTTCTCGTGATCCAACCTAATTTCGCAGAGGTCGGGGCCCCCGCCCTCCTACCGGTCGGCGTTGCCGTGATCTTTGCGCTCTTCATGCTGGTGACACGTCAGATCGCCAAAGAGGTCGATCCGGTTGCCCTTCAGGCCGTCAGCGGGCTTCAGGCCAGCGCCATCCTTCTGCCAATCCTGATCTTCCTGCCCGACTTGCCGGGCAGCGGCCTTGCCACCTTTGATCTCACGACAGGCTGGCTCCTCCTCGCGCTCGGCTCGGTCGGCACCGCGGCCCACCTTTTGATGACCTGGAGCCTGCGATTTGCGCCGGCCTCGACCCTCGCGCCGATGCAATATCTGGAAATTCCGTTCGGCACGGTGATCGGCTGGCTGATCTTCCGCGATCTGCCCAACGGCCTTGCCGCCCTTGGCATCCTCGTGACGATCGG
>JBFEXG010000204.1:0-4652 GCA_041546005.1 Paracoccaceae bacterium | reverse complement strand
TGAGAAGAACGACCTCAACACTTCGGACATGCACCCCTTCATCCACCCGCTTCAGGCGGCGGTTGATCCGGCCTATGAATCGAAGTCTGACTGGGAAATCTTCAAGTCCATCGCGAAGAAATTCCAAGAGGTCGCGCCCGAAATCCTCGGCAAGGAGACCGACATCGTCGCGCTTCCGATCCTGCACGACACGGCGGGCGAGATTGCCCAGCCGGAAGTGAAGGACTGGAAGAAGGGCGAATGCGATCTCATTCCGGGCAAGACGGCGCCCGCCTATATCCCGGTCGAGCGCGATTATGCCGCGATCTACGACCGTTTTGTGGCCCTCGGGCCGCTGATGGATAAGGTCGGCAACGGCGGCAAGGGCATTGCTTGGGATACCAAGCACGAGGTTCAGCACCTGCGCGACCTGAACGGCGAATGGACCGAAGGCCCCGCCAAGGGCTGTGCCAAGATCGTCACCGATATCGACGCCTCCGAGGTCATCCTCATGTTGGCGCCGGAAACCAACGGTGAGGTTGCGGTCAAGGCGTGGAACGCGCTCAGCAAAGCAACAGGCCGCGAACATGCGCACCTCGCGCTGCCGAAGGAAGACGAGAAGATCCGCTTCCGCGATATCGCCGCCCAGCCGCGCAAGATCATCTCCTCGCCCACATGGTCGGGCATCGAGAGCGAGAAGGTCTGCTATAACGCGGGCTACACCAACGTTCACGAGCTGATCCCGTGGCGCACGCTGACAGGCCGTCAGCAGCTCTATCAGGATCACCTGTGGATGCGCGCCTTTGGTGAAGGCTTCATGTCCTACCGCCCGCCGGTGGACCTCAAGACCATCACCGCCAAGGTGCGCGACAAGGGCGACAGCCTCGTTCTCAACTTCATCACGCCCCACCAGAAATGGGGCATCCACTCGACCTATTCCGACAACCTCCTGATGCTCACGCTCAACAGGGGTGGTCCGGTCGTCTGGCTTAGCGAGAACGATGCCAAGAAGGCCGGTATTCAGGACAACGACTGGGTCGAAGCCTACAACGTCAACGGCGCGCTGACCGCCCGCGCGGTTGTTTCCCAGCGCATGAAAGACGGCACCGTCTTCATGTATCACGCTCAGGAAAAGATCGTGAACACGCCGGGCAGCGAGAAGACCGGCCTGAGGGGCGGCATCCACAACTCGGTGACGTGGGCGACGGTCAAACCGACACATATGATCGGCGGCTATGCTCAGCAGTCCTACGGCTTCAACTACTACGGAACCGTGGGCTCCAACCGCGACGAGTTTGTTGTCGTTCGCAAGATGACCAAAGTCGACTGGCTCGACGAACCGGCCAAGAAGGAGGCTGCGGAATGAAGGTCCGTGCGCAAATCGGCATGGTGCTGAACCTCGATAAATGTATCGGGTGCCACACCTGCTCAGTTACCTGCAAGAACGTCTGGACCACGCGCGAAGGCGTTGAATACGCGTGGTTCAACAACGTGGAAACCAAGCCCGGCACCGGCTATCCCACCGACTGGGAAAACCAGAACCGCTGGAATGGCGGCTGGACCCGGACGGCTTCGGGCAAGCTCCAGCCCAAGCAGGGCGGCAAATTCCGGATCCTGGCGAATATCTTCGCCAACCCGGACCTGCCCGAGATCGACGACTACTACGAGCCGTTCGATTTCGACCACGATCACCTCAAGTCGGCGCCCGAGATGAAGGCCTTCCCGACCGCTCGCCCCTATTCCAAGATCACCGGCGAACGGATGGAGAAGATCGAGAAAGGCCCGAACTGGGAAGAGATCCTTGGCGGCGAGTTCGCCAAGCGCAGCCAGGATTACAACTTTGAAGGCATCCAGAAAGCCATCTACGGCGAGTATGAAAACACCTTCATGATGTATCTGCCGCGCCTGTGCGAGCACTGCCTCAACCCCGCATGCGCCGCATCCTGCCCCTCGGGCGCGATCTACAAGCGCGAGGAGGACGGCATCGTTCTCATCGACCAAGAGAAGTGCCGCGGCTGGCGGATGTGTGTCTCGGGCTGCCCCTACAAGAAGGTCTATTACAACTGGTCTTCGGGCAAATCCGAGAAATGCACCCTGTGCTATCCGCGCATTGAATCGGGCAACCCGACCGTTTGTTCGGAAACCTGCGTGGGGCGCATCCGCTATCTCGGTGTGATGCTCTATGATGCCGACAAGATTTCCGAAGCGGCCTCCGCACCGGAAACCACCGATCTTTATGATGCCCAGCTCGGTGTCTTCCTCGACCCCAACGATCCCGAAGTGATTGCGGCGGCCCGCCGTGATGGGGTTCCGCAGGATTGGATCAAGTCGGCGCAGGAAAGCCCGATCTGGAAGATGGCGATGGAGTGGAAGGTCGCCTTCCCGCTGCATCCCGAATACCGGACGCTGCCGATGGTGTGGTATATCCCGCCGCTTTCGCCGATCCAGAACGCGGCCGCGGCCGGGGCGATCGGTGTGGATGGCGATATGCCGGACGTGCGCTCGCTGCGCATCCCGGTCAAATACCTCGCCAATATGCTGACCGCCGGCGATGAAGCCCCTGTCGTCACCGCGCTCGAGCGGATGCTGGCGATGCGGGCCTATATGCGCGCCAAGACGGTCGACGGTGTCATCGACGAGGCGCTGGCCACCAAGGTCGGTCTCTCGGCGGCGATGGTCGAAGACATGTACAAGATCATGGCCCTTGCGGATTATGAGGATCGCTTCGTGATCCCCACCACGCACCGCGAACAGGTCGAGGATGCCTACGACATCAAAGGGGGCTGCGGCTTCACCGATGGCAACGGCTGCTCGACCGGCATCAGCAAGGGCAATCTCTTCGGCGGCAAGAAGCGTCCGCTGAAAATGCCGACGGAGGTGATGTGATGGACCATTTTGACCGTACATTGAAGGCGCTCTCGCTGATGCTGAGCTACCCGACACGGGAGCTTCAGGAGGCCATGCCAGAGATCGGGGGCGTTCTCGCCGCCGAGAGCCGCCTCACGGCAGCCGCCCGCCGCGATCTTCGGCCCTTGGTCGAAGTGCTGGGCAGCGGCGATGTCTACGATCTCGAAGAAGCCTATGTGGTTCTCTTCGACCGCTCGCGCAGCCTCTCGCTCAATCTTTTCGAGCATGTTCACGGCGAAAGCCGTGACAGGGGCGGCGCGATGGTGAGCCTTCTGGAAAGCTATCGCGAGGCGGGCTTCGAGCCCGCCACCAGCGAGCTTCCCGATCACCTTCCGGTTCTTCTGGAGTTCCTCGCCACACGTTCCCCCGGCGAGGCGCAGGAGGTGCTGGCGGATGCCGCGCATATTCTTGAGGCCCTGACCGCGCGTCTTGTAAAGCGCCAGAGCCCCTATGCCGCGGTATTCGCCGCCCTTCTGCAAATCTCGGGCGCCACTGCCGACAGCGAGATCGTGGCCGAGCTTCTGGCCCAGCCCGAGGACGATCCAAACGACCTCGAAGCGCTCGACCAAATCTGGGAAGAATCCGAGGTCAAGTTTGGCCCCGATCCAAATGCGGGCTGCCCCGCAGGCCGCGATATGCTGGCCCGCATGGACCTGCCCGTGACCCCCGCGCCCGACTGGGCGGCGGAATGAGTGGAGACTGACAATGCATAACTTCCTCTTTGGGATTTACCCCTACATCGCTCTCAGCGTTCTGGTGATCGGTTCGATCGCCCGCTACGAGACCGATCCTTTCACCTGGAAGACCTCGTCGTCCCAGCTCTTGCGCCGCAAGCAGCTGGTCCTCGGATCGGTGCTCTTTCACCTCGGGATTCTGGTGATCTTTGTTGGCCATTTCGTCGGCCTTCTGACCCCGATCCAGATCTTCGATGCGCTCGGCATCAGCCACACCGCCAAACAGCTTCTGGCCATGGGCGCAGGCGGCATTGCCGGTGTCCTGTCGTTGATCGGCGGCCTCCTTCTGCTGCATCGCCGCCTGTTTGACAGCCGTATTCGCAAGACCTCGTCTTTCGCGGATATCGGGATTCTTGCGATCATAGTGCTGCAGCTGATCCTCGGGGTCGGAACGATCTTTGTCTCCGCCCAGCACCTCGACGGGCACGAGATGACCAAGTTCATGACATGGACACAGAAGATCGTGACCTTCCGTTCCGGCGCTGCCGAAGAGATTGCCGACGTGGCGCTGATCTTCAAGCTGCACATGTTCCTCGGCCTGACGATCTTTGTCCTCTTCCCCTTCACCCGCCTCGTGCACATGCTCTCGGCGCCGATCCGCTATGTCCTGCGCCCCGGCTACCAGATCGTGCGCTCGCGGCGCCGGCATCCGGCGGAATAGGCCATGAACAAGCCGCTCTTTCCCGAAATCAGGGTGGACGGTGTGACAATCCCCTCGGCAGCT
The DNA here is from genome assembly GCA_041546005.1 of Paracoccaceae bacterium. GTDB lineage: Bacteria > Pseudomonadota > Alphaproteobacteria > Rhodobacterales > Rhodobacteraceae > RFZI01. The sequence goes on along the minus strand of JBFEXG010000204.1, from coordinate 308 downwards.
ATCGCTGCCGAGGCGCAAAATCACCCCGCCCCCAAAGGCAAGCCCGGGCTTGCATGGAAAGCCGCCGCAAGATCGCTCGTCCTGCGACACCTGATGCTTGAAGATGCAGCACGGCGTGGCATCGAGACCGATCCTCTCGAAGTGGCGCCGGGCCGGTTTGAAACCGAGGAAGAGGCGCTGTTGCGTGCCTACCTCGACGACGCGGTCACTATCACGCCGCCGACCCCCGATGAGGTCAGGGCGATTTGGATCGCGGATCCCGCCAAGTTTCTCTCGCATCCGTTGTGGAGCGCTTCACATATCCTCTT
>JBFEXG010000239.1:0-3889 GCA_041546005.1 Paracoccaceae bacterium | reverse complement strand
TGGATCACGATCCTGAGGGCCGATCAGTAGGTCGGGTGAAACTTGCCTGCGGGCGAGAGGGTGAAGATATCCGCGCCATCCGCCGTGATCCCCACCGAATGCTCGAACTGCGCCGAGAGCGATTTGTCGCGCGTCACGGCGGTCCAGTCGTCGGCCAAGACCTTGGTCTCGGGGCGGCCGAGGTTCACCATCGGCTCGATGGTGAAGAACATCCCCTCTTCGAGGACGGGCCCGGTGCCTGCGCGGCCATAGTGCAGAACGTTGGGCGGGGCATGGAACACACGGCCGAGCCCGTGGCCGCAGAAATCGCGGACAACGCTCATGCGGTTAGCCTCGACATAGGTCTGGATTGCATTGCCGATATCGCCAAAGGTATTGCCGGGCTTGGCTGCCTCGATCCCTTTCATCAGCGCATCGTGGGTGACTTGGATCAGCCGCTCGGCCTTGCGCGAGAGGTTGCCCGCCACATACATCCGGCTCGTATCGCCATACCAGCCGTCGACGATCACGGTCACATCGACGTTGAGGATATCGCCGTCCTTGAGAATCTTGGGGCCGGGGATGCCGTGGCAAACCACATGGTTCACGCTGATGCAGCTCGCGTGCTGATAGCCCTTGTAACCGATGGTGGCCGAGACAGCGCCTGCCTCTTCGACCATCGAGGTGATCTTGGCGTCGATCTCTTCGGTCGAGCGGCCCGGCTCGATCATCGGGATGATATCATCAAGAATCTGCGCGGCGAGGCGGCCAGCCTTGTGCATTCCGGCGAAATCCGCGTCTTCGTAGATGCGGATACCGTCTCTCGTCAGCCTGCCTTTGGAATTGTCCACGTCGCGTCCTTTCCCGTCTTTTCCGCCAAATAGGCGAAATCGTCAGGATGATCTAGACCTGCACGAAGAGCTGTTGGCCGAAGGCCACGCCCTCGGGGTCGATCACACAATCATAGGCGATGGCCTCAACGCCTGCGCGGGTCGCCTTCTCGCAGGCCTCGCCATAGGCGGGATCGATATCTGTGGCGACCCCGGCGTGGGTGATATCGGTGCGCATGATGAGGAACAGAAGAACGGCCCGATGACCGGCGCGGACCTCTTGCGCGAGATCATGCAGGTGCCGCGCCCCGCGCGCTGTGACGGCATCAGGAAACTGAGCGAGGCCCGCAACCCGCGAGAGCGTGACGCTCTTCACCTCGAGATAGCAGTCGCGCCGCCCCTCGCCCGAGAGCAGGAAATCGACGCGGCTACGTTCTCCGTAGCGCACTTCGGGGCGATGCTGGCTGTAGCCCGACAGTTCGGGAATGCGGCCCGCCGCCAGCGCCTCGGCGACAACACGGTTGGCGAGCGAGGTATCGACGCAGGTGAAATGCCCTGTGCGGTGATCGACGAGTTGCCAGCTATAGCGGAGCTTGCGCTTGGGATCGTCGTTGCGCTCGACCCAGATATGGGTGCCGGGCTCGGCCAGCCCCGTCATCGCGCCGGGATTGGCGACATGGGCGGTGGCTTCGGAGCCATCGGGAAAACGGATATCCGCGAGGAACCGCTTGTAGCGGCGGATCAGGATCGCTGGCAGAAGGGGAGTGGAAAACCGCATGGGCCGGACCTATACCGAAATCAGCCCCGAAGGAGAAGATGATGACCAACCCGACCGCCGCGATGCTTGTGATCGGTGACGAGATCCTCTCGGGCCGGACACTTGATACCAATACCCAGTATCTTGCCACGAGGCTCACGCAGATGGGCATTCGCATGGCGGAGGTGCGGGTTGTGCCGGATGTGCAGGAGGTGATCGTTGCGGCGGTCAATACGCTGCGGACGGCCTATACCCATGTGTTCACCTCGGGCGGCATCGGGCCCACGCACGACGATATCACCGCCGATTGTATCGCTGCGGCCTTTGGCGTGAAGATCGGCATCCGCGATGATGCGCGGGCGATCCTGCAGGCCCACTACGACCGCTCGGGACTTGAGTTCAACGCCGCCCGCCAGCGCATGGCCCGCATCCCCGATGGCGCGACCCTGATCGACAACCCGATCAGCGCGGCCCCCGGCTTCACCATCGGCAATGTCCACGTCATGGCGGGGGTGCCCGATGTGTTTCACGCCATGGTCGCGGGCGTCTTGCCGACGATCACGGGCGGCGCGCCACTTCTGTCGCAGACGCTGCGGGTGATGCGGGGCGAGGGCGAGGTTGCCGCCGAGCTCGGCGGGATCGCCGCCGATTTCCCCGAGCTGTCGATAGGCTCTTATCCGTTCCAGCTGAACGGCGCCTATGGCACCAATATCGTCGTGCGCGGCACCGATGGTGGCATGATCGACCGCGCCATGATCCGCGTGGCGGCGCTGGCGGAGAAATGACCGAGCCGACGGTTGAAAGCCTCTACGCGCTGACCGAGGCCACTTGGCCACCGGCGGCCAAGGTGCGTATCGGCCCGTGGGATATCCGCGAGGGGCGCGGGGCCGGAAGCCGCGTGAGCGCGGCGACGCCTGCTGAATCGGCCACTATCGCAGACCTGCCCTTGGCCGAGCAGGAAATGCGCGATCTGGGGCAAACGCCGCTTTTCATGATCCGCAAGGGCGAGGGCTGGCTCGACGAAATGCTCGCGGCGCAAGGCTATGCGATCAAAGACCCTGTTTCCCTCCGTCTCGCGCCGGTTGGGCGTCTTGCCGCCCTGCCCCTCGAACGCGCCAAGACCTTTCGGGTCTGGCCGCCTCTGGAAACCCAGAAGGAAATCTGGGCGAGGGGCGGCATTGGTCCGACGCGGCTCGCCGTGATGGATCGCGCCGATGGGCCGAAGACAACGATCCTCGGGCGCGATGGCAATTCCCCAGCGGGGACCGTCTTCGTCGCGATGCAAGACAACATGGCGATGCTGCACGCGATGGAGGTCGCTGCCGCCTTCCGCCGCCGTGGCCTTGCCCGCAAGATGATCGCCGCCGTGGGCCACTGGGCCGCCGATCACGGCGCTAGCCATGTCGCCCTTCTCGTGACCAAGGCCAATGCGGGGGCCAATGCGCTCTATGCTTCCATGGGGTTTGAGGTTGTGGGAGAGTACCACTACCGCATCAAGACAGAGTAGTCCGCATGACCACTGACCGACCGACCGCCCTTGACCTGCCGATGGTCGATCCGCTACCCGAAGCGACGCAGAAGTATTTCGACGTCTGTCAGGAAAAGCTCGGCCTCGTGCCTAATGTCCTGCGGGCCTATTCCTTCGATATCGACAAGCTCAACGCCTTCACCGCGCTTTACAACGATCTGATGCTGGCGCCTTCGGGGATCACCAAGCTCGAGCGCGAGATGATCGCCGTCTGCGTCTCGTCGATCAACAAATGCTATTATTGCCTCGTCTCGCATGGCGCCGCGGTGCGCCAGTATTCGGGCGATCCCGAATTGGGCGAGATGATGGTGATGAACTGGCGGATGGCCGCGCTCGATGAGCGGCAGACCGCGATGCTCGAGTTTGTCGAGCGGATCACCACCGCCAGCGCGACGATCACCGAGACCCATCGGCAGGCGCTGCGCGATGTGGGTTTCACCGACCGCGACATCTGGGACATCGCCTCGGTTGCCGGTTTCTTCAACATGACCAACCGCGTCGCCTCGGCCAGCGGGATGCGCCCCAACACCGAGTATCACAGCCAGAGCCGATGACCCTCCGCGCCGCCGCCCTTCTTCTTGCGATCCTGCCCGGCGCCGCCGCGGCAATTTCGCTTGATCTGCCGGCCAGCGCGTCGATGCAAACCGAAGAGGCCCGACCCGCGGACAGTTTCGCACTTCCGGTTGGGGCTTGGTCAGAAGGCACTATCCCCAGCCAAATGGTCGAGGGCGATGTCTCGATCCGAACTTGGCGGATCGATTCACCGGGAGTGACCACGCTGCAGCTCCTTGCGCC
>JBFEXG010000288.1:0-3116 GCA_041546005.1 Paracoccaceae bacterium | reverse complement strand
GCTTGTTTCGGTCGACGATCTTGTGGCCCTCGCCCGCCACCCCAAGATGGTCGGCATCGGCGAGACGGGCCTCGATTATCACTACACCCCCGAGAGCGCCGATCTTCAGCGCCGCTCGCTACGCATCCACATCGACGCCGCCCGCGAGACCGGCCTGCCACTCATCATCCACGCCCGCGACGCGGACGAGGACATGGCGGCGATCCTCGCCGAGGGCCACCGCAATGGTGCCTATACTTGCGTGATGCACTGCTTCTCCTCCGGCGCGGGGCTGGCCAAGGCGGCGCTTGATTTGGGCTTCTATCTCTCGATGTCGGGCATCGCCGCTTTCCCCAAGAGCGGAGAGCTGCGCGATATCTTTGCCACCGCCCCGCTCGACCGTATTCTTGTCGAGACCGACAGCCCCTACCTCGCCCCGCCGCCGCACCGTGGCCGCCGCAATGAGCCGGCCTATACCGCGCATACCGCCAAGGTCGGGGCCGAGACATTTGGCGTGAGCTACGAAGAGTTTGCCGCTGCCACCTCGGCCAATTTCGACCGCCTCTTCTCCAAGGCCGCCGCATGGAGGCCCCTCTGATGGCGCGTCACACCCTCAGAATTCTCGGCTGCGGCTCCTCGGGGGGCGTCCCCCGCCTCGGCAACTATTGGGGCGATTGCGACCCAAACAACCCGCGCAACACGCGCACCCGCTGCTCGGTGCTGATCAGCCGCGAAGGGCCGGACGGGATCACCCGCGTCCTGATCGACACTTCCCCCGATATGCGCCAACAGCTTCTCGCCGCGAATGTCGGGCATCTGGACGGCGTGCTTTATACCCATGCCCATGCCGACCACGTTCACGGGATTGATGATCTGCGGATGATCGTCTTCAACATGCGCGAGCGGCTTCAGGTTTGGGCAGATGGGGAAACGACGAATTCTCTGCTGTCGAGCTTTGGCTACGCCTTCGTACAGCCTAAAGGGTCGCCCTACCCCCCGATCCTAGATCTCAACAACATCGATGGCCCGGTCACCATCAACGGCGCGGGCGGCCCGATCACGCTCACCCCGTTTCAGGTCAATCACGGTTCGATCGACGCGCTCGGTTTCCGCGTGGGCGGCCTTGCCTATCTGCCGGATGTGGCGACGATCCCCGAGCCGGTCTGGCAGACCGCGCTCAAGGATCTCGACGTCTGGATCGTCGACGCCCTTCGCCGCACGCCGCACCCGACCCATTCGCATCTGGCCCAGACGCTTGATTGGATCGAACGCGCCGCGCCCAAACGGGCGATCCTGACGGATATGCACGCCGATATCGACTATGCGGCCGTTGAAGCCGAGACACCCGCCCACGTTAGTGCCGCCTATGACGGCATGGAAATCGAGTTTGACGCCTAGGCGCGGGAGAGCCGCGGGCAAGGAGAGCACATGGCCGCGCTGATCGACGTTATCCTGCCCGTCTTCATCGTCCTCGGCTTTGGCTACGTTGCCGTCTGGACGAAGTACTTCAGCGATGACGGCATCGACCTTCTGATGAAGTTCACCCAAGGCTTTGCCATCCCCTGCCTTCTCTTCCGCGCCATTTCCGAGCTGGACCTCGGCCAGAACTTCGATCTGGCGCTGCTCTTTCCGTTCTACGCTGGCGCTTTGGGCGGCTTTTTCGCTGGCCTCTTCGGCGCAAGGTTTATCTTTGGCCGGACATGGGAAGACTCGGTCGCCATCGGCTTTTGCGGCCTCTTCTCCAACTCGGTCCTTCTCGGCCTGCCGATCACCGAACGCGCCTACGGCCCAGACGCGCTCGACGCCAACTATGCGATCATCGCCCTGCACGCGCCCTTCTGCTATCTCGTCGGCATCACCGCGATGGAGATCGCCCGCAATCGCGGCGGAAGCTTGGCCGCCCTGCCCGGCAAGGTCGTCAAGGCCGCCTTCCGCAATGCGCTGATCGTCGGTATCGCGCTCGGCTTTGCCGTCAATATCACCGGCATTCCGATGCCCCACGTTCTGACCGACGCGGTCGATCTCATGGCCCGCGCTGCCCTGCCCGCCGCGCTTTTCGGCCTTGGCGGCGTGCTCTACCGCTACCGCCCCGAGGGCGACATGCGCGTGATCCTTTACACTGTGTCGATCTCGCTCCTCTTGCACCCTGCAATCACCTGGAGCCTGTCACAGCTGACCCACCTCGGCACCGCCCCCCTGCGTTCGGCCGTCCTGACCAGCGCCATGGCGCCCGGGGTCAATGCCTATATCTTCGCCAATATGTACGGCGCCGCCCGCCGCGTCGCGGCTTCGACCGTTCTCATTGCGACTGCGGCTTCAATCCTGACGGCGTGGGGCTGGCTCACGATCCTGCCCTGAGCCCCAAAACACAAGAGGCGGGCCCTGGGGCCCGCCTCGTGATGGTGCGGTCGAGAAGACTCGAACTTCCACTCCGGTTAAAGAACAGCGACCTCAACGCTGCGCGTCTACCAATTCCGCCACGACCGCACGTCTAGGCTTGGTGCGGCGGTGAATAGCCTCTGATTCCGGGGATGTGAAGAGCAAAAAAGACGAAATTCTGGGTTTCTTTTTGTTTCCTCCGGGGGCGCAGGCGCGACCCAAACCCACCCTCTCAATCAACCTTCGGCCGTGACAATCTTCTTCGTCCTCCCTATCTGACAAGAAAGCGACAAGACGCCTCGGAACAGACATATGGTTGAGTGGATCACCTCAGACGGACTGACCGATTACGACGAGGCCGTGGCTTTCATGGAGGCTCGTGCCGACGCTATTTCGCGGGGCGAGGCCGACGAGGCGATCTGGCTGGTCGAGCATCCGCCGCTCTACACGGCCGGCACCAGCGCCAAGATTGATGATCTGACCGATCCGGACCGCTTTCCTGTCTACCAGAGCAAACGTGGCGGCCAATACACCTATCACGGACCCGGCCAGCGTGTGGCCTATGTGATGCTCAACGTGGGCGAGCGGGGGCATGATGTGCGCCGCTTTGTGCAAGACCTCGAGGCTTGGGTCATCGCGGCGCTGGCCGAGTTCAACGTGAAGGGCGAAATTCGCGAGGGGCGCGTGGGGGTCTGGGTCGAGCGGCCGGAAAAACCGCGTGGCATCGACGGTTCGGTGCGGGAAGACAAGATCGCCGC
>JBFEXG010000292.1:0-3067 GCA_041546005.1 Paracoccaceae bacterium | reverse complement strand
AGCGAGCGAACGGGATCAACTGATCCCGCGAGCTTGCTCGCGCTTTGAGCCATCAATCCTTGGAGGGATAGTGGCGGAGAGACAGGGATTCGAACCCTGGGTGGGCTTGCACCCACAACGGTTTTCGAGACCGCCCCGTTCGACCGCTCCGGCACCTCTCCGCGGGGGTCAGGGGGGCGTTTAATGGGCGGCGCGATGCTGCGCAAGAGGGAAATCGAGGAAACTTTGCTTTGCCGCGGTTTCCTTGTGCGCGGGCTTCGGGCCTCCTATATGGGCGGTGCAAAGGCCGGCCGTCGAGGGTGCGAAAATCCCTTATTTTCCGGTTGACTTTGGAGGTCTTTCCCCCGATAAGCCGCCATCTCCGCGGCCTGTCTGCGGGGGACGTGTAATGACGCTCCTCATGGGGCGCGCTGTCCAAGGGTGGCCATGATGGCCAAAACGCTCCGGCAACGGGGGACCCCAGCGACGCGAAAAATGAAGGAAGAACATATGTTTGCGGTTCTCAAGACCGGTGGCAAACAGTACAAGGTCGCTTCGGGCGATGTGCTGCGTGTCGAGAAGCTGGCGGCTGACGCTGGCGAGAAGATTCAGTTCAACGAGATTCTGATGGTCGGCGCGACCGTTGGCGCGCCCCTCGTGGCCGGCGCTGCGGTTCAGGCCGAGGTCATCGACCAGATCAAGGGCGAGAAGGTTATCCATTTCGTCAAGCGCCGTCGTAAGCATTCGTCGAAGCGCACCAAAGGTCACCGTCAGCAGCTCACCCTCGTTCGCATCACCGACATCCTCGAAAAGGGTGCGGAGAAGTCGGGCGTGAAGGCCGCCGTCGGCGCCGCGACCAAGGTCGTCGTCGAAGCTGCCCCGAAGAAGAAGCCGGCTGCCAAAAAGGCCGCCGCTAAAGCAGAGGAGTAATCCCCCATGGCACACAAAAAAGCAGGCGGTAGCTCCCGCAACGGCCGCGACAGTGCGGGCCGTCGTCTTGGCGTGAAGAAGTTCGGCGGCGAAGCCGTGGTTCCGGGCAACATCATCGTGCGTCAGCGCGGCACCAAGATGTGGCCGGGCGAAGGCGTTGGCATGGGCAAGGATCATACCATCTTTGCAACCGCTGAAGGCCAGGTGAAATTCCACAAGGGCCTGAAACAGCGCACCTTTATTTCGGTTCTCCCGGTGGCGGAGGCCGCTGAGTAAGCCGAACCTGGACCAGACAATATTGGGGGATCGGCGAAGAGCCGGTCCCCTTTTTCATTTTGTCATATTTACGCGGCATTTTTGTGCGAGGAGGCACGAAGGCGCCGCTCTCGAGGAGGAAGCGATGTTGCACGCCCCCGTTTCGACCCAGCCCGACATTGTGGCGGATCGTTTCGTTTTGCGTCCCTTGCGGCGCTCGGATGCCGGGTTGATCGGCGTTCATGCCGGTGACGTGCGCGTCGCGCAGATGACGCAGGATATCCCGCACCCTTTTCCGCCCGGCGCTGCCGAGGCGATGATCGAGCGTGCCAATAGCGATGGCCGGACAACCGACGTTTGGGCGATTGATGGCTCGGGCCAAGGTCATGCCGAGGTTATGGGGCTGGTCTCGCTTGAGCGGCTTGATCGCGATCAGTCTGAGATTCGCTTCTGGGTCGCGCCTGCGTTTTGGAATACCGGTATCGCCACTGAGGCGATCGGCGCGCTGATGGACGCTAATCCGCAAGCCTCGCACGAGATCTTTGCCTGCGTGTTTCAGGACAATCCGGGCACCGCGCGGGTTCTCGTGAACTGCGGCTACCAATACCTTGGCGATGCCGAGGCGCATTCGGTTTCGCGTGGCGTCAATGTCCCGACTTGGACCTATATGCGCAAGATGTAAGCGATGAGCACCCCCATCCTCACCACCGGGCGCCTCATCCTCCGGCCCCCAGTGGTGGAGGATGCGCAGGCTATTGCCAATATCCTGAACGATTGGGAGGTCACGCAGTGGCTGACCGTGGTGCCGTTTCCTTATGCGCGCGCCGATGCGGATGAATTCTTCGCCCGGCTCTTTGCCGATGACGCCAGCAACTATTGGCTCATCGAGATCGGGGGTGAAGTCGCCGGAGCGATCTCATTGCGGCCGGATCTTGGGTTCTTCCTCGCGCCAAAGGTGCATGGAAAAGGTTATATGACCGAGGCCGCTCGCGCGGTTCTGGCCTGGCATTTTTCCAAAAGTGACGACGAGGTGGTTTCCGGCTACCACCGGGGCAACGCCGCCTCGGTGCGCGTGCAGGAAAAGCTTGGCTTTCGCCCGACGCACGAGGTTGTCGCCCGCAAAACCTCAACCGGTGAAGTAGTAACCGTGATCAAGACGGCCCTCTCGCAGGCCGACTGGGAGGCGCACGATGTTTGAACTCAGAACCGAGCGTCTGACCTTTCGCCACGGCACGGCGGCGGATGTCGAGGCCATTCATGCCATCGTGTCGGACTGGGAGGTGGTGAGGAACCTTGGGACATGGCCCTATCCGTCGAACCTCGCCTTCACCATCAACCGGATCGTCAATCAGCCGGAGCGGAACCGCGGGCTGGTCGGAACGGTCCGCGTCGGCGACGAGATTATCGGCGGCATGGGGATGATCGACGGCGAGCTAGGTTATATGATTGCCCCGTCTCACTGGGGCAAGGGCTATGCCACCGAGATCGGCCGGCGTCTCGTGTCCTATGCGCTGGACAGCTATTCTTGGCCTTCGGTCACCGGCGGTGCCCACGTCGATAATCCCGCCTCGTGCCGCGTCCTCGAGAAGATCGGCTTTGAGCCCACCGGGACGGCCATGTCGGGCTGTGTCGCAAGGGGGTGCGATGTGGAGACGCGCAATTATGTCTTGACCCGCGAACGATGGGACGCCTTGAGAAACGCCGAGCGATAGACTATCCGGCGCTGAACAGTTGAAAGCTATCCGATGAAATTCCTCGACCTCGCCAAAGTCTATATTCGCTCCGGGGCGGGCGGAAACGGATGCGTTTCCTTCCGTAAGGAGAAATTTGTCGAGTTCGGCGGGCCGGATGGCGGCGATGGCGGCCATGGCGGCGATGTGATCGCCGAGGCGGTCGAGGGGCT
>JBFEXG010000135.1:0-6645 GCA_041546005.1 Paracoccaceae bacterium | reverse complement strand
CGTTTCAGCAGGCACGATCTGCGGATAGGTCGGCTTCTGGAACGGCCCCGTCGCCGCCACCACATTCGCCGCCTCGATCACGCCTTCCGAGGTTTCGACCCGAAACCCCTCGCGCCCGGCTAGCCGCTCAACGCTCTTGACCTCGACACCACAGCGGATCGGCGCGTCAAAACTTTCGGCGTAGCCTACGAAATAGTCGGCGACCTTCTCCTTGGGGGCAAACTCGTCGGGATCGAAGTCGTCAAACTCCATCCCCGGAAAGCGATCATGCCAGACCGGACCGTTGGCCACGAGGCTATCCCAACGCTCGGACCGCCAGCGCTCGGCAATCCGGCCGCGCTCAAGAACAAGATGGGGAATGCCGGCTTTGGTCAGGTGCTCGCTCATGGCAACCCCCGCCTGCCCGGCTCCGACAACTAGCGTATTCACTTTCTCGACAGACACGGCGCTCTCTCCCAAGGCTTGACGCCATACTGCCGAGGCGGGCGCGGCGTTGGTAGCGGAATCTTGGCCTACCGAGTGTCTAAATCAGAGCGTTGAGGGCATTCTCGACAAGTGCCTTGGCCTCTTCGGGGCTCGCGTCTTTTGGAACCTCGAATGCCTCGCCCACGCGCAATTTCACCCGCGCGGTCGGTAGCGGCAACTCCATCTTGTCCCAGCGGCTGGTAACGATCTTTTTCCGGCTCGACGTAGCCGAGATCGGCACAAGAAGCGCCCCGAATTCGACCGCAAGCGCTGCGGCGCCGGGCTTGGCTTCGTGCCGTGGGCCAAGCGGGCCGTCGGGGGCAATCGCGACCAGCGCATTTGGTTTTGCAAGCGCTTCACGGATCGCCCGACGGCCGCCGTGGTTTCCTCGTTCAACCTGCATGGCGTGAAATCCGAACCACCCGCAGAACCGAGCGATGACTGAGCCTCGGAATGAATAGCTCGTCACAACCAGCGCAGGCTGGCCGGAGACAAGCTGAAAGAGCGGAGCATATGTTCCGTGCCAGACAATTCCAATCACCGGGCGCCCGGTTGCGCGGGCGTCTTCCAGCCTGCGCATTTCGGTCTTGTCGATGCGCCAAGTCGCGCTCCAGAGTCGCAGGAGCGAATAGATCACCACAGCGACCGCGATTGCCGCAATGCGCCCTAGTGGCCGCCCCTCTTCCCAGTTCGGCCTTTTGTCGGTCTGTTCGGTCACCGCAGGATGCTCTTTGCTTTTGGCAGGAGGGTGATCCCAACCGCCCGAAAGAGGTTTTCAAACATATCCACCTCGGCGGCAAGTCCTTCCAGAATCCGCTCCCACTCGGTGCGGCTTTGCTGGTTTTCGCTCCGGGTTACTTCAGAGACCTCGGCGTAGAGCCTTTCGATATGTTCGACCATCGCCCCTATGGAATAGGGCTTGGCTCCGGCCTCCGCCGCGATGCGATCCTTCTCGATCTGCTCGGCACTTCGCCCGGCAAAGTCGGCAAGAGCGGCGGCAAACGCTTCCGGGCTGGCATCGGCACCAAGCTGGACGCAACTCGCGCAGTGGCCCAGCGCATCGCGCACGCCAGAGGCATCCAGCGCCACGACCGGCGCGCCCGCGGCGAGTGCCTCTGCCACCACGAGGCCTTGGGTCTCCGATTTGGACGCGAAAGCAAAGACGTCGATCGCCGCATAGAAGGCAACGACATCGTCGCCCTCTATCGCCCCAAGGAAATGCAGCCGGCGGCGCGCGGGGCTATGCGCAATTCGCGTGGCCATCTCGGCGCGCATGGGGCCGTCACCGGCAAAGACAAAATGCGCCTTTGGGTTGTCTTCAAGAAAGCGCACGGCTGCTGCGAACAAAAACTCGAGGTTCTTCTCTGCGGTCAGCCGTCCCAGATGCCCAACCACAAACTCGTCGTCCCTGAGGCCGAGCTTGCCGCGAAGCTCGCCCCGCGCACCACCCGCAAACCGATCAACGTCGATCCCGGTTGGGATCACTGTCATCGGCGAGCGAACCCCTTGTCGGAGCAGCAAATCCTTCATGCTGCGGCTGGGCGCGATGACCGCGTCAGCAAGATTGGCATAACCGTTGGCAAGGTTTCGGGCGAGATCAGGCCAAAGGCGCTGAGACTCGACGAATTGCTTCACATAGATGTCGTAGCGCGTGTGGTAGGTGTAAACGAGCGGAACACCACAGGTCGCCGCGATCCGCGAGGCCGTATGGCCGAGCAGGAACGGGTGGTGTGAATGCACGATATCCGGCCCGAAGGCATCAATCTCGTCCTGAATGGATCGCGACAAAGGGATCGGCATCGAATAGTCGGAATTTCCCATGTGCTTGAGCGCCGGAACGCGCAAGACGCCCGGCATATCATACTCGTGCCCCCGAAAGGTTGGCGCAATCACCAGAACCTTATGGCCTCGCTGCCGAAGCCCGTTGCAGAGCGTATCGACGCTTCGCGCCACGCCGCCTACGTGGGGCAAGAAGGTATTGGTGAACATCAGGATATGAATGGCTCACTCCCCCGGAACCGCTCAACTCTTCGCACTCAGATAGGCACGCTGCGCCGATCTTGCACCCCGCCTGCGCCAATTTCAATTTTTCAGCGCCTATTTCTGGCCGCAGGCGGCCTCATGGCACCTGAGACAACCTAATCGTTCAAAAGGTCGGACTGCGTCCCTTTTCCAGCTTGACCGGGCCGTTGCCGGTGGGATGTTGGGCACAATCCACGAAAAGGAGTTCGAAATGAAGTTCAGCGTCCCCAAAATGAGTTGCGGCCACTGCACCTCGGCCATCGAGAAATCCATCGCTGCCGCTGATCCTGCGGCAGGGGTCACCTGTGATTTGCAAGGCCGCAATGTGACGGTGACGACCGGAAAGTCTGCGTCTGACATCGCCGCGGCGATCAAGAAGGCCGGCTACGACTCCGAGCTTCTCGCGGGCTGATCCGCTTACCTCGATCTGAAAGGCACACCGATGCAGCTTCGCGCCGCACATCCTTATGCTTCGCGCCGCTCTGCGGTCTTGGCCGACAACATGGTCGCCACCTCTCAGCCTTTGGCCGCGCAGGCGGGGCTTTCGATGATTGCGCGGGGCGGCAATGCCGCCGATGCCGCGGTGGCCACGGCGATCATGCTGACGCTGGTGGAACCGTCGGGCAATGGCGTTGGCTCCGATGCCTTCGCGATCCTGTGGGACGGCAAAGAGCTGCACGGGCTCAATGCCTCGGGCCGCGCGCCCAAGGGCTGGACGCCCGAGCGCTTTGCCGGCCTCGATACCATGCCGTTCCACGGCTGGGAGAGCGTGACCGTTCCCGGTGCTGTCTCGGCTTGGGTTGAGATTTCGGCCCGCTTCGGCAAGCTGCCCTTTGCCGATCTCTTCGAGCCTGCGATCCGCTATGCCGAAGAGGGTTTCCCTGTCACCCCGATCATCGCCCAACTCTGGGCGCGGGGCGGGCGGCTTTTGGGCGATCAGCCCGGCTTTGCCGAGACATTCCTGCCCACCGGCCGCGCACCCTTGGCGGGTGAGAAGTTCCGCAATCCCGCCCTTGCCCGCACCTTCCGGCGCATCGCCGAAACCAAGGGTCGCGCCTTCTATGAGGGCGATCTTGCCGAAGCCATGGTCGCCCATTCCAAGGCGCATGGCGGGGCGATGAGCCTTGACGACCTTGCCAGCCACCGACCTGACTGGTGCGGCACGATCTCGAAAGGCTTTGACGATCTCACCCTGCACGAGATCCCGCCCAACGGCCAAGGCATCGCGGCACTCATGGCGCTCGGCATCCTTGCCCATACGCCGATCCGCGATCTTGAGGCCGACGATCCCCGTGCGTTCCACCTCCAGATCGAAGCGATGAAACTCGCGCTGGCTGATGCCGAGGCCTATGTCGCCGATCCCGCGCATATGGGGGCGGTGAAGGCCGCCGATATGCTCGATGATGGCTATCTTGCCGCCCGCGCCCGCCTGATCGACCCCGCCCGCGCCACCGATTTCGGCGCGGGGGCGCCGAAGCAGGGCGGGACGGTCTATCTCAGCACGGCGGACGCCTCGGGGATGATGGTCTCCTACATCCAGTCGAACTACGCAGGCTTTGGCTCGGGCGTGGCCGTGCCCGGCACCGGCATCCATATGCAAAATCGCGGCTGGGGCTTCTCGCTTGATCCGCAAAGCCCCAATCTCGTCGGCCCCGGCAAGCGCCCCTTCCATACGATCATCCCGGGCTTCCTGATGAAGGGTGGCGCGCCCTTGATGAGCTTTGGCGTCATGGGCGGGCCGATGCAGGCGCAGGGGCATTTGCAGATGGTGCTGCGCACCCAGCTTTGGGATCAGGACGTGCAGATGGCCGCCGATGCGCCACGTTGGCAGGTGACCGAGGGGCTTGGCGTGGCCTGCGAGGCGGCGATGGGGCGGGAGACGCTCGAAGCCCTCTCCGCGATGGGCCACCAGATCATCGACGACAACGCCCCCGAGGCCGCCTTTGCCTTCGGCGGGGCGCAGCTCGTCCATCGATTGCCGGACGGCGGATATGCCGGCGGCTCCGATCCCCGGAAGGATGGAGCCGCCGTCGGGTTCTGAAGCGCCGCCCTAGCCGCAGTTGGAGGCAGTGTTGTTGGGGTGCGTCGTCCAGTTGGCGTAGGGTTCGACCTTGCGGCCCGTGCGCGGATCGACCTCGCCAAGCGGCAGCTCTTTCATGGTGATGCAGTTCTCAACGGGGCAGACGTTGACGCAGAGGTTGCAGGCCACGCATTCGTCGTCCTTCACGCGGAAGACGCGGTCTTCGCCCATCTCGATGGCTTGGTGCGAGGTGTCTTCGCAGGCGGCATAGCAACGGCCGCACTTGATGCAGAGATCCTCGTCGATCACCGCCTTGGTGACGTAGTTGAGGTTGAGGTCTTTCCAGTCCTTCACCTTGGGCACCGCACGACCGACGATTTCATCGACCGAGGTGAGGCCGTGGCTGTCCATGAACTCGGACAGGCCCGAGATCATCTCTTGGACGACCTTGAAACCATAGGTCATCGCCGCCGTGCAGACCTGCACATTGCCCGCGCCCAGCGCCATGAACTCGGCCGCGTCGCGCCAAGTGGTGATGCCGCCGATGCCACTGATCGGCAGGCCAGCCGTGTTCGCGCTACGGGCGATCTCGGCCACCATGTTAAGCGCGATCGGTTTCACCGCCGGGCCGCAATAGCCGCCGTGTGCGCCAAGGCCGTCGATGGTCGGCTCGGGCGTAAAGGTGTCGAGGTTGACCGAGGTGATCGAGTTGATCGTGTTGATGAGGCTCACCGCATCCGCCCCGCCCCGCTTGGCGGCTTCTGCCGGGTAGAGGATGTTGGTGATATTGGGTGTGAGCTTGACGATGCAGGGCATCCGCGAGTGTTGTTTCACCCAGCGGGTGACCATCTCGATATATTCGGGCACCTGCCCCACGGCCGAACCCATACCCCGCTCGGCCATGCCGTGTGGGCAGCCGAAATTCAGCTCAACGCCATCTGCCTCGGTCTCTTCGACCGCCTTGAGGATGCGTTTCCACGGCTCTTCCTCGCAAGGAACCATAAGGCTCACGACGAGCGCGCGATCAGGATAATCGCGCTTCACCTGCTTGATCTCGCGCAGGTTCACCTCGAGCGGGCGGTCGGTAATCAGCTCGATGTTGTTGAGGCCGAGAAGGCGACGGTCCGCCCCCCAGATCGCGCCATAGCGCGGGCCCGAGACGTTGACGACCGGCGGACCGGCCTCGCCCAGCGTCTTCCAGACCACCCCGCCCCATCCGGCCTCATAGGCGCGGCGGACGTTGTATTCCTTGTCGGTCGGCGGCGCCGAGGCCAGCCAGAACGGGTTGGGCGACTTGATCCCGATGAAATTGCTTCTGAGGTCGGCCATGTTCATGCCCCTCCGGTCAGGCTGATGTGGATGTCTTCGGCCGCATCGCGGCCCTCGGCAACGGCTGTCACCGTCAGGTCTTCGCCGCCCGTGGCGCAATCGCCGCCGGCCCAGACGCCCGCGACCGAGGTGCGCCCCGTAGCATCGACGGCGATCTTTCCACCGTCGATCTTCAGGACACCGGGGGCGCCTTCGAGGGTCTGGCCGATGGCCCGCAGGATTTGATCGGCGGGGAGCGTCAGGGTCTCGCCTGTCTCGACGAGCTTGCCGCCCTTGGTGGCGGTGCGAGCCAGAGTGATGCCCTCTTTGCCCACCGATTTCGGGGCGACGTTATAGAGGATACGGACGCCCTTGGACGTCGCCAGATCCTGCTCGAACTCTGACGCCGCCATTGCCGCCTTGTCGCGGCGGTAGGCGATGGTCACGCTCTCGGCACCGAGGAGCTTGGCCTGCACCGCGGCGTCGATCGCGGTCATGCCGCCGCCGATCACCACCACATCGCGGCCCACGGCCACATCCGCCTTGCCCTTGGACTGGCGCAGCGTGGAAATCCAATCGACCGCCGAAGCAAGGCCATCATGGCTGCCGCTCACGGCAAGCGCATTGACGCCCGCAAGGCCGATGCCGAGGAACACGGCATCATGCTTCTTCTGGAGATCATCGAGCGACAAGCCATCGCCGAGGCGCTTGCCATATTCGACGGTGATCCCGCCGATGCCGAGAAGCCAATCCAACTCGGCCTGCGCGAAATTGCCCGGCGCCTTATAGGCGGCGATGCCGAACTCGTTGAGGCCGCCGCCCTTCTTGCG
>JBFEXG010000377.1:0-1611 GCA_041546005.1 Paracoccaceae bacterium | reverse complement strand
TCCGCCCGCTTGCCCGGCGCGATCTGGCCGCGATCCTTGAAGCCGAAGGCCTCGGCCGCCGACAGGCTCGCCGCGCGATAGACGGCAAGCGGCGAGGCGCCTTTGGCGATGGCGTGGCGGATCATGTAGTCGAGATGGCCGTGTTCAGCGATATCGAGCGGGTTCCGGTCGTCGGTGCAGAGGCACATATAGGCCGAGGTCCGCTCGGTCAGGAGCGGCAAGAGCGCGTCGAGGTCTTTCGAGACCGACCCCTCGCGGATCAGAACCCGCATCCCCTTTTGCAGCTTTTCCCGCGCCTCATCGGCATGGGTCGCCTCATGCTCGGTGCGGATGCCGCCCGAGATATAGGCGTTGAGGTCTTGCCCCGACAGAAGCGGCGAATGCCCATCGATATGCTTGCCCCGAAACAGCTCGAGCTTGGCCAAGGCCGCCGGATCGCGATGGATCACACCGGGATAGTTCATGAACTCGGCCAGCCCCGCGACCTTGGGGTGATCCATCAAAGGCGCGAGGCCATGGGCTTCGATCCGCGCGCCAGTGGTTTCCATTTCGGTCGAGGGGACGCAGGATGAGAGCTGCACGCGGATATCGAGAAGGGTCTCGGAGGCGGAGGCGAGGAAATACTCAATCCCCGGCACGCCAAGCACATTGGCAATCTCGTGCGGATCGCAGATCACCGTGGTGATGCCGCGCGGGGTCACGCAGCGGTCAAACTCGTGCGGGGTGATGAGGCTGCTTTCGATATGCAAATGCGTGTCGATAAAGCCGGGCACGAGCGTCAGCCCCGTCACATCCACCACCTCGCGCCCCTCATAGGCGCCGCCGATCCCGGCGATGGTATCGCCGCAGATCGCCACATCGCCGGGGATCGTGTCGCCCGTCACAACGTCAAACACTTGCCCGCCGCGCAAAACGAGATCAGCGGGTGTATCGCCACGAGCTTGGGAAATGAGATCGGAAAGGGAAACCTGTGCCATCTGAAATTCCTTTTCCGGCAAAGAGACTGCAATCCGCCGCTGCCGTCCAGCCCCAGACCATCAATGCCTCTTCGCAGTCGACCAAAAGCCGCCTAGGGTCGGCAGCGGGAGGCCGGTATGGCAGCGCACGTCTACGACAAATCCGGCTTTGCAAAGGCGCTTGGCTTTCTCTTTCTGTCGCTGATTTTCTTTGATCTGATGTCGGTGCAAGTGCGCGTTCTGGTCCAGACGCGCCCGGCGGTCGAGCTTTCGGCCTATCGCAACGTTTTCGGCATCATCCCGTCGCTTGCGGTCATGTTCTATCGCCGTGAGGTGACGCTCGAAAAACTTTGGCTCGATCAATGGAAGCTTGCGCTCTTTCGCGGCGTTCTCGTCGCGGGGGCGCAGCTCTGCCTTTACACGTCACTCGGCTTTATCGAGCTGGCCACCGTTTCGGCGCTTGAGCAGACCAACGGCCTTTTCATCGTGCTCTTTTCGATCCTGATCCTGCGCGAGAGGGTCGGCCCGTGGCGTTGGGCGGCCTTGGGCATGGGGATGATCGGCGCCTTGATGATCGTGCGGCCCGGATCGGTTGATTTCCGCTGGGCGAGCCTTTTGCCTGTTGCTGCCGCGCTGGGCTATTCAAGTTCGACGG
>JBFEXG010000157.1:0-5898 GCA_041546005.1 Paracoccaceae bacterium | reverse complement strand
TGATATCCCAAAGGTAGGGACGGAATTGGCTGAACTTTTCGCGAAATATCCTGTTGCCGACACGATCTCGGAATCAATGGGCTTTCCGAAAAACTGGCGCTCTGAACCGCTTCTGTTCAGTGACAAGAGTCTACAATAGCTCCCTTCACCCCACCTTCCCCCTCAACGCCTTCACCTCCCCGCGTTCCTTCTTCGCCTTGATCCGCCGCTCGATGCTGCCCTTCGTCGGCTTGGTCTTCACCCGCCGTTTCGGCGTCACGGTGGCTTTCAGCACCAGTTCGGTCAGCCGCTCCCGTGCAATCTCGCGGTTGCGGGCTTGGCTGCGGGTGTCTTGCACGAAGATCACGATGGCGCCGTCGAGGGTCCAGCGGCTGCCCGCCAGCCGCTTGAGCCGCCGCTTCACCGGATCGGGGAGGTTCGGGCTGCGCTCGGCCTCGAAGCGCAGTTCGACCGCGGTCGAGACCTTGTTGACGTTCTGCCCGCCGGGGCCCGAGGCGCGGACGAATTGCTCGGTCAGCTCCCAGTCGGCGATCTCGATCTGATCGGTGATTTTCAGGCCCATCGGCGCACATCCAATTCTGTACAAACCAGACAATAGGCCCTTCGGCCCTCGTACAAAACGCTCATTTTCCAACGAAAAGGGCCGCTCCGGCGATGGAGCGACCCTTCGAAAGTTCAGGAGGTGGTTCGGTTAGGGAAACCCCACCCCGGTGGTCTCGTCAGCCAAGGGCTGCCTCAGCTACGACTCCCCCGAAATGTCCCGACACCTTTCTCCAATCTCTTTCTTGACACTGGATCACCTCCTTTCAATGGGTTTCGCCTGAGAGAAGGTTTGCACAGATATTGTGTATGTCAAATGAAAATACACAACTTAGCGTGATCAGGCCTTCGGCTGAATCATTCTGCCCACAAAAAGGCGGAACGGGATCAGGGCGACGATGGCGATGGCAAGTTTGACACCCCAATCGGCCACCGCGAGCGAAACCCAGAGCGGTGCATCGGGGCCGGTGGTCAGGAACGGCACAGCGTCAGCTGCCCAAGAAACCTCGCCATTTGCGGCCTCTGAGAAGAAGGCGCCAAGCGTCACCGAGAAAGCGATCGAGAAGAACATCGCCGTATCGACCGCCGAAGAGATGATTGACGAGACCAGCGGCGCGCGCCACCAGTTGCCGTCGCGCAGGCGGTTGAACACAGCAACATCAAGGAGTTGGGCTGCAAGGAAGGCGGTCACCGAGCCAATGGCCACGCGGAAGGCCACGGCGGCATAGGTATAGCCGTCGCCCTGAAGCATGATCTTGTTGCCGATCAGCGAGCTGATGATGCCAACAACGAAACCTGCGAAAATTACGCGGCGCGCGGCGGCGGCGCCGTAGACGCGGTTCATGATGTCGGTCACGAGGAAGGCGAAAGGATAGGTGAAGGCGCCCCATGTCAGGAGGCCGTCGAGAAGAAGAAATTGAACGAGGATGTTCGAGGCCACGACGATGATGGCCATGGCGATAACGCCGGGCAGGATACGCATAGGGTGCTCCGTTTTTTACAAGGGTGCGGCGACTTGGCCCCCACCATGGGGACGCGCCCCTCTACGCCCGAGCAGGGCCTTCGTCAATCAGTGACGATGAACTCGACGAACTCGGTCTTTTGCAGGGCCATGAAGTTGTTGTCGGAGACGGTGGTCAGCCGAACCCGGCCCTGCGCATCGCGCCAGGCCGAAATACCCTCGAGGTTGTCAAAGTCCCATGGGGCTGAGGTCAGAAGCGTCTGGCTTGTTCCTGTCGAAAGGTCGATCCGCCGAATTCGCGAGCGAAACCCGACGCCAACGAAATCCCGCTCAAGGACATAAAGATAGCCATCCGGCCCAAGGTCGGCCCCGGTGACGAGAAAGGGCCCGATCCGGGCGAGCTCGCCGAGGACGCCCCAGCGCCCATTGTCATAATGATAGATTGGAAAGGGGCGATCCTGACGACCGGTTCGCTCGGGCAAGGTCATCAAAGAGCCATCGTCAAGCGCGGCAAGGGCCTCAAGGCTCGCGTTTTTCTGCATCTGGGCGAACTCGCGGGTCAGGGCGATTCCTGTCGGGATGGTTGAAAGGCCGTCATAGTGCCATACCCGCGCCGGCCCTTCGAAACTGACGTAGAACCCGCCGCGACCGTCGAGCGCCAGCCCTTCGCTGTCGTCGTCCTCTTCTGCAAGGGTCTCGCCGTCCAGGGCCAGAAGGGTGGTCTTGGAAGAGAGGCTGACGCCCTTGATCTCGCCGCCCTCGCGCAGGAAACGGCCCTCAAGGATCTGCCCCCTGTCGACCAGCGCCAGAAACCCGACGCCATCCGCCGCGACCTCAAGCCCCGATAGCCCCCCGATCTCGGGATCATCCGGCTGCCAGACATAGCGGCCGATCAGCCGCGCCTCGGCGGCCATGGCGTTTGCGGCCGCAAAACAGGCGGCCGCAAATAGCAGAATTCTCACGCTGCTGAGAATGGGCTTGGTCCTATTCCGCCTCGGCCCATGATCCCTTTTCCCCGTTTGGATTGACCCAACGCAGGATCCAAAGCCCGAGGATGAACAGGATGACGACAGGAATGAAACCCTTTTGATTGCTACCGGTCGCTGCGGTAAAGATCGTGATAAGGGCGGGCGCGAGGAAGGCCGTCGCCTTGCCAGTCAGGGCGAACAGGCCAAAGGCCTCGGTCGGCCGCGCGGGATCGGAATGCCGCACCATGAGCGAGCGCGACGAGGCATAGAGTGAGCCGCCCGCGCCGCCGATAATCGCGCCGCAGATGTAGAAGAGGATATCGGGGATCGACGATCCCTCCGGTAGCGGGATGCCGAGAAGGCTCTCGCGCGACATTCCAACGATGATTATGCAAACCACGACTAGCGCCCAAACTGTTGCGCGGATCACGGCTTTGGGCCCGATATTCTGATCCATCAGGCCGCCGGCCCATGTCACGATCGCGGCGGCGATGGCGGCAACGATGCCGAAAACCCCGATCTGGATAATCGACCAGTCAAGCACGAGAGCCGCATAAACCCCGCCAAAGGCATAGAGCGCATTCAGCGCGTCGCGATAGAGCATCGAGGCAAGCAGGAAGCTGCCAAGGCTCTTGCGCCGAAAGATGGCGCGGATCGTCGTGACAAGTTCGGGTACAACCCCATCACGGGCGACAGCGGCGCCCTTCGGTTTCGGCACGTCGCGCACCCAAAGGAAGAAGGGGATCATGAACACCAGATACCAGATCGCGATGAACGGCCCGACGCTGCGGGTTCCTTCGCGCAGATCGGGATCAAGGCCAAAGAGCGGCGCGGTTCCCAGAAGCGTCACGCCGTTTTCATTTTCCGCAAGCAAAAGGAGCATGATGAACAGCGAGACGACCCCGCCCCAATAACCAAAGGCCGAGCCAGAGCCGCTGACACGGCCGATCTCTTCGTCCGATCCCATCGAGGGCAGGTAGGCATTGACGAAATTCAGGCCGGATTCCGCGGCAACGAAACCGACATAGAAGATCACCAGCATCAGGATCAGGTTGGCGCCGTCCGGCGTCAGCCCCCACAAAAGCGCCGAGGCCACCACATAGGCGACAGAAAACAGGATGATCCAAGGCATCTTGCGGCCAGATCGGTCGGCGATGGCGCCGAGGATCGGGGCCGAAATCGCGATGATGACGCCCGAGATGGTCTGGCCCAGCGACCAGAGCCATTGGGAATGAGCCTTGGCCTCGGTCAGCGTGTCGCCCTGCGAGACAAAAAGCTCGGTTGCCACATAGGCAAAATAGGGGCCGAAAACGAAGGTCAGGCCAAGCGTATAAAAGGGCTGCTGCGCCCAATCGAAAAACATCCAGCCCCAGATGCGCCGCTTTTGCGAAATTGCCATGACTGCTCCCCCCTATTTGGACGGATAAGACAGGCAAAGCGATGGTCTGGCAAGAAATCTCGTGGTCAGGCGTCTTGCATCGGGGGCCAGGGGCGTTGGGTCTCGGCCTCTACCCATGTCTTGATCCAGTCAGGCATTGGCGGCGGGGAGGATCCGTCATAGCCCATCTCGTCGATGGCTTCCTTCGGGGCGACGATGCCCTTGGGGCCGACCGTCGCCATCCGCAGAAGGACATGCCCCGCGCAATCGCCTTTGCCTGTCCACATCGACTGCTCGATATAGAGGAAGCGGTCGTCCCACGTCACCAGCCGACTCTTCATGGTAATCAGTTGGAAAACTGTGATGCGGCGGCGATAACGCGTGGTCGAACCGGCGACCGTCATGCCCCAGCTCTTGCGCTTGAGCGCGGCATGAAGCCCTGTCACCCAGCTAAGCGGAATGCGCCCGAGGTCATAGAGCGTTAGTGTTCGTCCGTTATTGAGCTCCATCCAGACATCGAGATCCCAAGGCAGGCAGTGGTGCTGGCTGACGTAGGTCTCTGTGAGGCCGAGCTTTGGCGTCTTTTTTGCTTTGCCAAGCTGCCAGAACATTCGAGCGACAGGATACATGAAAGCCTCCGTTTGCTTCACATTGGCGACAGGGATGTCGACATCAACCGTAACGTTGCGGCAGGGGATTGCGGCGCTCTGCGGCACTGACTACCTCTGGGCAAACGAAAGGACCAGACATGCAATCGCTCTACGACATTCTGATGATGGTGATCGGTATCGCCCGGTTTTTCATCTTTGCCCATTTCATCATGAGCTGGCTGATCAGCTTTCAGGTGCTCAACATCCGCCAGCCGTTTGTCGCGCAGGTCTGGTACGGTCTGAACAAACTGCTCGAGCCCGTTTATGCGCCGATCCGCAAGGTTGTCCCGGTCGTGGCGGGGATGGATCTGACACCGCTGGTCGCGCTGGTTGGCCTCGAGATCATCCGCATCGTCCTGATGAACAACGTCGCATTCTTCTACTAGGTCGAAGCCTGCTTGCCCCCGCGGGCGGCTTGTGTGACTCTGCGCCTCAACAAGAGCAGTTTCACCGACAGGCCCCTCCCGCATGAGCGCTGCCACGCTTCTACGCGACGTATTTGGATTCGACGCCTTCCGGCCCGGCCAGCAGGATATCGTGGCCGCGGTCACGGCTGGCCGCAATACGCTTGCCATCATGCCCACGGGCGGCGGCAAGTCGCTCTGCTTTCAACTTCCCGCGCTGGTGCGCGATGGCGTGACGGTGGTGATTTCGCCGCTCATTGCGCTGATGCGCGATCAGGTGCGGGGCCTGCGCGAGGCGGGGGTTGAGGCCGGCGCGCTGACCTCGGGCAATACGCCGGAAGAGACCGATGCGGTTTGGGCGGCGCTCGAGGCGGGACGGCTCAAGCTGCTCTACATGGCGCCCGAACGGCTGGCTGCCGGGGGCGTGCCGCAGATGCTCAAACGCGCGGGCGTCACCCTTATCGCCGTGGACGAGGCGCATTGCGTGAGCCAGTGGGGCCACGATTTCCGCCCGGACTATCTTCGCATTGGCGACCTTCGGCGCGAGTTAAATGTTCCGCTTGCTGCCTTCACCGCGACGGCCGATGCCGAGACGCGGACCGAGATTATCGAAAAGCTCTTTGGCGGAGCGACACCCGAAGTATTCCTTCACGGCTTTGATCGCCCCAACATCCACCTTTCCTTTGCGGTGAAAGACAGCCCCCGCCAGCAAATCCTGCGCTTTGCCGAGGCGCGGCGCGGGCAGTCGGGGATTGTCTATTGCGGCACGCGGGCCAAGACCGAAGTCCTGTCTCAGGCCTTGCGCGAGGCAGGCCACAACAGCGCCCATTATCACGGCGGGATGGAGGCCGAAGACCGTCGGATCACCGAGGCGCGGTTTCAGCAGGAGGATGGCCTCATCGTCGTTGCCACCGTGGCCTTCGGCATGGGGATCGACAAGCCGGATATCCGCTGGGTCGCCCATGCCGATCTGCCGAAATCCATCGAGGCCTATTAT
>JBFEXG010000199.1:0-4721 GCA_041546005.1 Paracoccaceae bacterium | reverse complement strand
CGAACATTCCGGTGGCTGCTGTCTCGACCGGCTTTCCGGCGGGTCTGTCGCCGTTTCACCTGCGCATTGCCGAAATCGGCGAAAGCGTAAAGGCCGGCGCACAGGAAATCGACATCGTCATCAGCCGCCGCCATGTGCTGACCGGCAACTGGCAGGCGCTCTATGACGAGATGAAGGAAATGCGCGCCGCATGTGGCGATGCCCATGTCAAGGCGATCCTTGCCACGGGCGAGCTTGGTACGCTGCGCAATGTGGCCCGCGCCTCGCTGGTGTGCATGATGGCGGGGGCTGATTTCATCAAGACCTCGACCGGCAAGGAACCCGTCAACGCGACCCTGCCCGTCACGCTGACCATGATCCGCGCAATCCGCGACTATCAGGACCGCACCGGCATCAAGGTGGGCTACAAGCCCGCTGGCGGGATCAGCAAGGCCAAGGACGCGCTCGTGTACCTCAGCATGATCAAGGACGAGCTTGGCGACCGCTGGCTGCAACCCGATCTTTTCCGTTTCGGCGCCTCAAGCCTTTTGGGGGACATCGAACGGCAACTCGAACACCACGTCACGGGGGCCTATTCGGCATCGTGGCGCCATGCGATTGGATAACCCATGACCGTCAAGGAAATCTTCGACACGATGGACTACGGCCCGGCCCCCGAGAGCAGCAAGGAAGCGTTGCAGTGGATCGCTGATCGTGGCGGCATCGCAGGCCATTTCATCGGTGGCAAATGGGGTCCGCTGCGGGATGACTTTCCCACCAACAACCCTGCAACGGGCGAAAAACTGGCCGGCGTGACCAAAGGCACCGCCGAGGAAATCGCCGCTGCCGTCACCGCCGCCCGCAAGGCGCAACCTGCATGGGCAAAATCGGGGCACAAGCGCGCCCGCGTGCTCTATGCGATTGCCCGCCTGATGCAGAAACATTCCCGCCTGCTGGCCGTGATGGAGAGCCTTGATAACGGCAAGCCGATCCGCGAGGCGCGGGACATCGATGTGCCGTTGGCGATCCGCCATTTCTATCACCACGCGGGCTTTGCCCAGTTGATGAAATCCGAACTGCCCGACCGCGAGTCATTGGGCGTCTGCGGCCAGATCATCCCGTGGAACTTCCCCCTGCTGATGCTCGCGTGGAAGATCGCGCCCGCGCTGGCGATGGGCAACACGGTCGTCCTCAAACCCGCCGAATACACGCCGATGACCGCTATGGTATTTGCAGACATCTGCCGCGAGGCGGGCGTGCCTGCGGGTGTCGTCAACATCGTCACCGGCGATGGCGCGGTGGGCGAGATGATCACCGCCCACGGCGATATCGACAAGATTGCCTTCACCGGCTCGACCGGCGTCGGCCGCCGCATCCGCGAGGCGACCGCAGGTTCCGGAAAGGGCCTCACGCTCGAACTTGGTGGCAAATCCCCCTACATCGTTTTCGACGACGCCGACCTCGATAGCGCGGTCGAAGGCCTCGTCGATGCGATCTGGTTCAATCAGGGTCAAGTCTGCTGCGCGGGCTCCCGCCTTCTCGTCCAAGAGGGCGTGGCCGACCGTTTCTTGGACAAGCTCAAAGCCCGCATGGCAACCCTGCGCGTGGGCTCGCCCCTCGACAAATGCATAGACGTGGGCGCCATCGTCGATCCCGTCCAACTCGAAACGATCACCCGCATGGTCGACGGCTGCAACGAGGGCGAGATCTACCGCGCCCCCGGCGCCCTGCCCGAGGGCGGCTGTTTCTACCCGCCCACACTCATCACCGGCCTCTCGCCCGCCGCGACCCTGATGCAGGAAGAGATCTTCGGCCCCGTCCTCGTCTCGACCACCTTCCGCACACCCGCCGAGGCCGTCGAGATCGCCAACAACACCCGCTATGGCCTTGCTGCAACCGTCTGGACCGAGAACATCAACCTCGCCCTCGACATCGCGCCAAAGCTCGTCGCCGGTGTCGTCTGGGTGAACGCCACCAACCTTTTCGACGCCGCCGCTGGCTTCGGTGGCGTGCGTGAAAGCGGCTTTGGCCGCGAAGGCGGCTGGGAAGGTCTTTCCGCCTACACCCGCCCAAAGACCAAAACCAAAGTCCTGAAGCCTGTCGCCGCCTTCACCGGCGAAGGCAGCCCCGTCGATCCCCTCGACCGCACCGCCAAGCTCTATATCGGCGGCAAGCAGGCCCGCCCCGACGGCGGCTATTCCCGCCCCGTCTACGGGCCGCGCGGCGCCCTCTTGGGCCACGCGAGCCTCGCCAACCGCAAGGACATCCGCAACGCGGTCGAAGCCGCCAACGCCGCCAAAAGCTGGGCCAAAACCACCGGCCACCTTCGGGCGCAAATCCTCTATTACATCGCCGAAAACCTCTCGGCCCGCGCCGGCGAATTCGCCCGCCGGATCGACGAGATGGTCGGCGGCAAGGGCGGCGCCAAAGAGGTCGATGCCTCCATCCGCCGCCTCTTCACCTATGCCGCTTGGGCCGACAAATTCGACGGCCAAGCCCATAGCGTGCCGATCCGCGGCGTGGCGCTTGCCATGAAGGAAGCGGTCGGCACCGTCGGCATCCTCTGCCCCGACGAAGCCCCCCTTCTCGGCCTGATCTCCACCGTCGCCCCCGCCATCGCCATGGGCAACCGCACTGTGGCAGTGGCCTCCGAGGCCTTCCCGCTCGCCGCGACCGATTTCTATCAGATTCTCGAGACCTCCGACGTTCCGGGCGGCGTGGTCAACATCCTCACCGGCTCCCACAGCGAGCTTGCCCCCACCCTCGCCAGCCACCTCGATATCGATGCGGTCTGGTCCTTCTCCTCGACCGACCTCTCCAGCGCGATCGAGAAGAAATCGGCCGGCAATCTCAAGCGCACATGGGTCAACAACGCCCGCGCACGCGATTGGTATGCCGACGATGCCAAGGCATTTCTCGACGCGTCGACCGAGGTGAAAAACATCTGGGTGCCCTACGGCGAATAGGCTTCTTTTGGCCTGAAATACTCCGGGGGTGAGGCCCGCAAGGGCCGAGGGGGCAGCGCCCCCTACTTGCCTCCAAGCCGCGCAAACCACCGCTTGAGGCGCGAACGCTTCTCGGCGGCACCCGCCTCGATCTCGTCCCAGCGGTCACCTGCCTTTTCAAGCGCGGGATCCATCATCCGCTCGCGGAACTGCAGCCAAGCGGCCCGCAAGAACAGAAGCGCGAGGCCGAAGAAGACGAAGAAGAAGATGTTGAACCAGGGGATGATCCGCACATCCGGCCCATCCACCGGCCGGATCCCGACCGCGTTGGGATAGATCGACAGGAACCGGTTGCGCCAGCCGTAGTGGGTGATCACCACCCAATTCTCCTGCCCCGGAGGCGAGATATTCGCCGCCGCCTCGGCCTGTAAATCGGCGCTGTCAAACTTGAAATAGGGCGGCCAGATCCAGCCCGAATCCTCGTTGCGATAGACCATCACGCCCTCGGCGTCGCGCGGGAAGAAGCCGAAGAACCATGCCTTCTGCCTTTGGGTATTGATCAGCCGCAGATCGCGGGTGGCAAGCTCTGCGCTACCGCTGTCGGCTTGCGCATAGAAAATCCGGTTCCAGCCCGACAAATCCGTGCGAATGATCTCGGTCGAAGTGATTTTCGCCACATCATGCTGTGGCAGGACGTAGTGCAGGAACGACCCTACAAAAAGCACGACCAACACTCTGAAAGTGATTTTCACATACCGCATTGCTTGCCCCACACACCCATCACATCAATTCGCGTTCATCAAATACAGGATCACCGGCACCGCAACGGTCGGCACGATATAGACCAAAAGGATCAGTCGTCTTCCGAACCCTTGCTCATACTCAACCATACCCTCATCGACATAGGCCGACCTGTCACCCAAATCCTCGCCTTCGGCGGTCTCTCTGTCCCACCGCTTCTCAAGGTTCTCGCGATGGACCGACCGGAAATAGATCGACAAGCTGAAATAGACGACCGTCAGAGCCGCATATCCAAAGATGATCAGTTTGAGAAATGCCATCGCCCCCTCCCGTCCGGATGGACGCTTTTAGACTTAGGCACTATCGGTCAGAATACAAAGACCCAGAGTCCCAAAACCGGAACCCCCATGTCTGATTTCTTCCTGCCCTTAACCCCTGACGTCGTCACAGCCGAGATCGGAGCCCCCGCCGCCGACCGGCTGATTTCCGGCAATCCCGAGTTCACGACATGGAATGTCGAAGAGCGCGACGGGCTTTATTGCGGCATCTGGCGGTCGACGCCGGGCAAATGGCGGATCATCTACGACGAATGGGAATATTGCCACATCCTCGAGGGGCACTCGATCCTGACCGAAGACGGCGGCAAGCCTCGCCACGTGAAAGCAGGTGACAGCTTCATCCTGCGCCCCGGCTTCAAGGGCTCTTGGGAGGTGGTCGAGACCACCACCAAGGATTATGTGATCCGGCTCTAGCCTTCGGCGCTTTCGCCCAGGTCCGGCCCCGGATCAGTGGCCACCGCCTCATTGATGGCCTCGGGATCGGCGATATAGGGCGGCAGTTCGACGCCGCGGTTGGCCAGTTCCTCGCCTTCGATCCGAACCGACTCCTCATAAGTCCGGATGACGACCTTCGTGCCCATCTCGATCCGGTCGAAGAGGTCGATAATGTCCTGATTGAACAGCCGGATGCACCCGGCCGAGCCGGAATTTCCGATCGAGCCCAGATCGTTGGTGCCATGGATGCGGAAATAGGTGTCTTTGTCACCACGGTAGAGAT
>JBFEXG010000102.1:0-8026 GCA_041546005.1 Paracoccaceae bacterium | reverse complement strand
CCCGCGGTGCAGGCCTATCTCGATGTGGCGGCCAAGCACGGGCTCGATCCGGTGCATATGGCGATCGCCTGGCAGCGCAGCCGGCCTTTCCCGATATCGGCGATCTTTGGGGCGACGACCTTGGCGCAGCTTGAGCATATCCTTGCGGGCAAGGATCTGGCCCTTGGCAAAGAGGTGATCGACGATCTCGAGGCGGCCCATCGGCAGCACCCGATGCCCTATTGATGAGGGGGCTCTGCCCCCGCGCCTTTGGCGCTCCCCCGGAGTATTTTGAGCCAAAAGAAGATCAGAGGCGCTGGCCGCGGGCGCGGCGGAGTTGGCTCACGGAGGTGTTGTAGGCGGCTTTAAAGGCGCGGGCGAAGGCCGCGTGGCTGGAAAACCCTGTCGCCAGCGCGATGTCTTGCACGGGTTGGTCTGTGTCGGTGGCGAGGCGGCGGGCTTCGGAGAGGCGCAAGGCGAGGCCAAAGGCATGGGGGGAACGGCCCGTAGCGGCGCGGAATCGTTGCTCGAAGAGGCGGCGGGAGACGCCGAGGCTTTCGGCGAGGTTTGAGATCAAGGGGGGCGTGTCCAGTTCGGCTTCGAGCCGGGCGATAGCACCCGCGATGAGCGGGTCGCGGCGGGCGAGGGTGGCGGTCGGCACCAGGCGCTGAGGCGCGTCGCCCGACTGGACCGGATCGTAGATGAAGGCGGAGGCCACGCGGGCGGCGAGATCGCGCCCATGCAGGCGGCCGATCAAATGCAGCATCATGTCGAGGCAGGGGCTGGCGCCGCCGGTCGTCAGCATCCGCCCCGAGATGCGGAAGCGGTCACGCACCACCTGAACGCGCGGATAGCGGATGGCGAAATCGTCGAGGTCTTCCCAGTGGGTGGTCGCGGCGAGGCCGTCGAGGAGGCCGGACGCTGCCAGAAGGTGGGAGCCGCCGTCGACGCCAGCAAGCGTGCTGCCTGCGCGGGCGATGCGGCGGA
The DNA here is from genome assembly GCA_041546005.1 of Paracoccaceae bacterium. GTDB lineage: Bacteria > Pseudomonadota > Alphaproteobacteria > Rhodobacterales > Rhodobacteraceae > RFZI01. Next base: position 7,060 of record JBFEXG010000102.1, on the reverse strand, counting down.
TCTGGGCGGTCAGCGCCGTGGTCGTCTGCTCGGCGATGCGGAAGCTTGCGAGGATCAGGAGAAGGTCGGGCGGCTGGGCTGCAGCGACTGGCTGGCCGGCGATCGGAAAGCCTGCGGTGATTTGCGCAGGAAGATCGGTGGCTGTCAGGAAGTGCCAATCAAAAAGCCTACGCTCGGCGCGGCGATTGGCGGCGCGCAGAGGATCCACGGCAGCCGCGAGCGAAAGCATATTGGTCTGATCGAGCACGAGGATGCCGACCGTCAGCGGGCGCTCGCCAGCGGGATCGTAACGCGGGAAGAGGGGGGCTGCGCTATTCATCAAGGAAATTGCGTAAAACGGAAAGCCGGCGGGCGCAAGCTGCGAGATACTTGGGCGACTCATCAAGGAGATCCCCATGCCCCTGCAAATGAACCGTGAAGTCTTCATCACCTGCGCCGTGACCGGCTCCGGCGCCACCCAAGACCGCAGCCCGCACGTTCCCCGTTCGCCCAAGGAAATCGCCGACAGCGCCATCGCGGCCGCCAAGGCTGGCGCGGCTGTTGTGCACTGCCACGTCCGTGACCCCGAGACGGGCAAGCCGTCGCGCAAGGTGGAATACTATCGCGAAGTGACCGAGCGGATCCGCGAGGCCGAAGTGGATGTGGTTCTCAACCTCACCGCAGGCATGGGTGGCGACATCATTTTCGGGCCGACCGAAAACCCGATGGCCCTGAGCCCCGCCACCGACATGATCGGCGCTTCGGCCCGTGTGGAACACGTCGCGCAATGCCTGCCGGAGATCTGCACCCTCGATTGCGGCACGATGAATTTCGCCGAGGCCGACTATGTGATGACCAACACGCCGGGGATGCTCACGGCGATGGGCCGGATGATGACCCATCTGGGCGTCAAGCCCGAGATCGAGGCGTTTGACACCGGCCACCTTTGGTATGCCAAGCAGTTGGTCGAAGATGGCGTCCTGCATGGGCCCGCTCTCGTGCAGCTGTGCATGGGCGTGCCGTGGGGCGCGCCGGACGACCTCAATACCTTTATGGCGATGGTCAATAACGTGCCGCAGGACTGGACCTTCTCGGCCTTCTCGCTGGGGCGCAACCAGATGGCCTATGTGGCCGCGGCGGTTCTGGCTGGCGGCAACGTGCGCGTGGGCCTCGAAGACAACCTTTGGCTTGGCAAGGGCCAACTGGCGACCAACGCCCAGCTTGTCGAGCGGGCGGCCAATATCATCGAGAACATGGGCGCGCGGGTGATCGGGCCGGAAGAGGTTCGCCAAAAGCTTGGGCTGACCAAGCGCGCACCCGCCGCGCGCAGCTGATCGGCACCAAAATGATCCGGCGAGGCCGCCGCAGCGTAAATGCTTTCAAACAGGTTCTTCCGGTGAGGAACCTGGCCTTGAAAGGGATTTGCCATGTTGCGCCTCGTTTCGCTGGCTCTTGCGGCCATGATTGCACTGACCCCCTCGGCTCAGGCCGAGGTCTATCGCGACAAATCGGTCCCGATGCAGACGGTCTCGGGCTTCGATCTTGGCCGCTATCTCGGGCTTTGGTACGAGATAGCGCGCTATCCCTTCAGCTTCGAAAACGGCTGTGCGGGTGTGACGGCGGAATATTCGATGAAAGCCGATGGCAAGGTTCGAGTGGTGAATTCATGCTACGAGGGCGCTGTAGACGGTCCGTTGCGGGTCTCGGAAGGAACGGCCGAGTTGGTCGGCGATGGCAAGCTCGAGGTTGGCTTTGTCTCCTTCCTGCCGTTCATCACGGGCGACTATTGGGTGATCCACATCGAGCCGGATTATTCGATGGCTGTGGTCGGATCACCGGCCGGCAAGACCGGTTGGATCCTGTCCCGAACCAAGCAGATTTCGCAGGCGAAGTTCGACCGGGCAACGGCCGCATTGACTGCGAATGGCTACGACCTGAGCGCGCTCGAGATCGTCGCTCAGTAACCTTGGCGCGCGCGGCATGAGGCTGCGCGCAATCCTTCTTCTGGCGGCTCTGGGACTGGCGGGATGTGTTCCCGTCAGCTCCTTCCGCGATACCGAGAAGGTTATCTCATCGAAGGCCGTTCTCGATCTTCAGCGGATGAGCGGCGACTGGTCGGTCGTCGGCTACTTCCCGACCCCTTTCGAAGCTGGGTGCGAAGAGATCGGCCTAGTGCTCAATCTCGCCTCCCTCGAGCGGACCTGCCGCGCGCAGGGGGCTATCACTCGCCAAGACAGAGCGCCTCTCCGTGCGGTGGATGTCGGGCGTTTCCAGACACAGCTCGACGGCGTCGGCCCGACCCCGCTATGGGTCCTATGGGTTGACGAAGGCTATCGGACGGCCGTGATCGGCGAGCCGCAAGGCAGGTTTGGCTGGGTGATCAATCACGACGCGGCGATCCCGATGGATCGCTGGGTCGCCGCACAAAGAATTCTTGATTTCAACGGATACGATCCGGCGGCGCTGGTGCGCCTCGGGCACTGAAGGAGACGACTATGACCAAGACAGCAGCAATTATCGGTGGCGGTGTGATCGGCGGCGGATGGGCCGCGCGGTTCATGCTCATGGGGTGGGATGTGCGGGTCTTCGATCCCGATCCGGAGGCCGAGCGCAAGATCGGCGAGGTCCTCGCCAATGCCCGCCGCTCGCTGCCGGGCCTGTCGGATGTGGCGCTGCCGGACGAGGGCAAGCTGACATTCCACGAGACCATCGGCGAGACCGTCGAAGGGGCGAGCTGGATTCAGGAAAGCGTGCCCGAGCGGCTCGATATCAAGCACAAGGTCTATCAGTCGATCCAGCAGGCCTGTGCCACGGACGCGATCATCGGCTCATCAACCTCGGGGTTCAAGCCTTCCGAGCTTCAGGAAAACGCGGCGCGGCCCGAGCAGATCGTGGTGACCCACCCGTTCAACCCGGTCTACCTTCTGCCGCTGATCGAGCTGGTCCCTTCGGAGGCCAACCCCGCCAACGTGGTGGCTGCCGCCAAGGAGGTCCTGACCTCGATCGGCTGCTATCCCCTGCACGTCCGCAAGGAAATCGACGCCCATATCGCCGACCGTTTCCTCGAGGCCGTCTGGCGCGAGGCGCTGTGGCTCATCAAGGACGGCATCGCCACGACCGAAGAGATCGACAACGCGATCCGCTATGGCTTTGGCATGCGCTGGGCGCAGATGGGCCTCTTCGAGACCTACCGCATCGCCGGTGGCGAGGCGGGGATGCGCCACTTCATCGCCCAGTTCGGGCCTTGCCTCTCGTGGCCTTGGACCAAGCTGATGGACGTGCCGGAGCTGACCGATGATCTCATCAACGCGGTTGCGAACCAGTCCGACGAGCAGTCGGGCGCCTATTCGATCCGCGAACTTGAGCGTATCCGCGACAATAACCTTGTGACGATCATGCGGGGCTTGAAGGCGCAGAACTGGGGTTCGGGCAAGCTTCTCAATGCCCAAGACAAGCGCATCAGCCGCCTGCCTGAAACGCTCGAGGATGTGGCCGACCTGTCGAAGCCCGTCGTCACCGTCGATCGCGCCGTGCCGCTCGATTGGACCGACTACAACGGCCACATGAACGAGGCCCGCTATCTTCAGGCCTTTGGCGATGCGACTGACCGGCTCATGCTTATGGTCGGCTGCACGGCGGAATATGTCTCTTCGGGCGGCAGCTACTTCACCGCCGAGACTCACATCCGCCATATTGACGAGGTCCATGCTGGCAAGCGCATTCATATCGAGACGCAGGTGATCCTCGGCGAAGGCAAGAAGATGCACCTTTTCCACCGGATGTATGAGGGCGACCGCCTTTGCGCCACGGGCGAGCATATGCTGATCCATGTGAGCCTCGAGACCCGCAAGGCCTCCGCCCCCGCGCCGCAGGTCGCCGCCGCACTCGAGAAGATCGCCACCGCACATAAGGCCCTGCCGATGCCCGAAGGGGCTGGCTCGGCTGTCGGCAAGCGGGCATGAGCCGGGTTCTCATCACGGCAGGCGCGGGCGGCATCGGTCGCGCCATGGCCGATGCCTTTGTCGATGCGGGCCATGAGGTCTGGGTGACGGACGTCAGCGCAGGCGCCATCGCCGCGCTGCCGGATACGATCCGTGGCGATGTGGTCGACGTCTCTGACGAGGCGCAGATGGCGGCCTTCTTCGCCAAGCTCGAGGCCGTCTGGGGCGGGCTTGATGTGCTTTGCGCCAACGCGGGCACAAAGGGGCCGACTGCGCGGGTCGCCGATATCGCGCTGGAAGACTGGCGGGCCTGCTTGGCCGTCTGCCTCGATGGCGCTTTCCTCGCGGCGAAATTCGCAAGCCCGATCATGGAGCGTCAGAAATCGGGCGTGGTGATCTTCACATCCTCGACCGCCGGCGCCTATGGCTATCCCAACCGCGCCCCCTATGCGGCGGCGAAATGGGGGATGCACGGGCTGATGAAGACCGTCGCGATGGAGCTTGGGCCGTTCGGTGTCCGCGCCAACGCGATCCTGCCCGGTTCGGTCGAGGGGCCGCGGATGGAGGCGGTGCTCGAGGCCGAAGCCAAGGCCAAGGGGATGACCCGCGATCAGGTCTATGATGGCTATGCCAAGGGCACCTCGATGCAGAGCTTCGTCGAGGCGAAAGACATCGCCAATATGGCGCTTTTCCTCGCCTCTGACGCTGCCCGCTTTGTCTCGGGTCAGATGATTGCGGTGGATGGTCATACGGTAAATCCCGACCCGCAAGTGTAGGGCCCGATTGCCGAGCATTTGGCGGCATGGTAATTTAGTCCTAGGCGTCGGGACAGGCGCCCGGGACAGACCATGAAAAATCAAACCCTGTTGGCGGAATGGCCGACGATTGCGTTGCTTGCGGCCACCTATGCGCTCTGGGCGCTGGCCGTGTTTGTTTTGCCTGAAGTGAGCCTTTGGCTGGCGGTGCCGCTCGTGGCGCTCACCGCCGCCCAGCATTCCTCGCTCAGCCATGAGGTGATCCACGGCCACCCGTTCAAGAGCGCCTTCTGGAACGCGGTTTTGGTTTTTCCCTCGCTGACCCTTTGCGTGCCCTACCTGCGGTTCAAGGATACGCACCTTGCCCACCACAACGATCCCTTGCTCACCGATCCCTACGACGATCCGGAAAGCAACTATATGGACCCCGGCGAGTGGGAGAGGCTCGCGCCTTGGCTCCAGCGCCTTTTGCGGTTCAACAACACCATGCTCGGCCGGCTGACGGTCGGGCCGATGATCGGCCATGTGTTCTGGCTGCGCGGCGATCTGGCCGCGATCCGCAAGGGCGACCGGCGCATCCTGTTGAGCTGGCTCATGCAGATTCCAGCGGCGGCGCTGGTGATCTGGCTCGTCCTGCTCTCGCCGATGCCGCTTTGGGCCTATCTGATCGGCGCCTATGCCAGCCTCTCGCTTCTAAAAATCCGCACCTTCCTCGAACACCGCGCCCACGAGAAATCCCGCGCCCGCACAGTGATTATCGAGGATCGCGGCCCGCTCGCGCTGCTGTTCCTCAATAACAACCTGCATGTCGTCCACCATGCGCACCCCAAGGTGCCGTGGTACAAGCTGCCGGCAATGTATCGCGCCGATCCTGAGGGCTATCTCAAGCGCAACGAGGGCTATCGCTATCGCTCCTATGCCGAGGTCTTTATGCGCTATTTCTGGAAGGCCAAGGATCCGGTGCCGCATCCTCTCTGGCGCCGCTAGGCCCGCGCGGGCATAACCCAGCCCATGGACGCCTGGATTTTCCTCAGCCTCGGGGCCGCGCTCGCGCAAACGGTGCGCTTCATGTTGCAAAAGCAGCTGCGCGCGACGCGTCTTTCGACCGGCGGGGCGACCTTTGCGCGGTTTATCTATTCTGCGCCGCTCGTGGCGTTGGCCGCCTTCGCCTATTCGCGAGGAACGGGGCAGGCGATCCCTGAAACCACCCTCCGTTTCTGGTTGTTCGCCCTGTCCGGCGGGGCGGCGCAGATCGTGGCGACCATGTGTGTTGTCGCTCTCTTCAGCCACCGCAACTTTGCCGTGGGGACGACCTTTAAGAACACCGAGGTGCTGATGAGCGTCGGCGTCGGTTTCGTGCTCTTGGGCGAGTTTGTCTCGGGCCTTGGCCTCGCTGCCATTCTAATCGGACTATTCGGAGTGATCCTTCTGTCGGACCCACCTGCGGCCGCGGGGCAGGGCCTGTCGCGTCTTTTCAACCGCGCGGCAGGGCTTGGGATCGCCTCGGGCTTTCTCTTCTCGATTTCGGCCGTGGGCTATCGCGGTGCGGCGCTTGCGCTCGATAGCGGCGACGCTTTCCAGCGGGCGGTGCTGACGCTGGCCTGTGTGACCGCATCCCAGTTGTTCGCGCAGGGGCTCTGGCTTCTCTGGCGCGAGCCGGGAGAGGTCTTGCGTGTCATCCGGGCTTGGCGGATCGCCGGTCTTGTCGGAATCACCAGCATGGCCGGATCGCTGTGCTGGTTCACCGCCTTCGCGCTGCAGAACGTGGCCTATGTGAAGGCGGTCGGGCAGGTGGAGCTGGCGTTTTCGCTGGTGGTCGGCTGGCTCGTCTTCGGCGAAACCATTTCGCGCCGCGAATGGCAGGGGATGATCCTCTTGGCTGGATCCGTCCTTCTTCTGATCCTCGTCGCCTAGTCGTCGCGGTCGACAAGGCCAAGGCGGGCGACGATCCCCGCCTCGTCATCATTGCGGAAGAACGGGACGAGCGCAGGCGGCGCAGGATCGTGGATGCGACCCGCGATCTCGGCCAGCACCACCTCGGTGATGAACGGAAGATCGAAAGACCGCGCTTGATCGAGCGGGATCCATTGGAGATGCGCGAGCTCCTCTTCTGCGCCCGAGAAGTCGTCTGGGTCCGAAGCCAGAGCGGCAGCGTCGACAAGGAAGAACCGCGCATCGAACCGGCGCGGTAGGCCCGGTGGGGTGATGGCGCGAAAGACGAATTGAAGGCCCGATGGGTCGGGCAGGTGCCCAGACGCCGCAAAGCCGCGCCAGCCACGCGGGGCGGCGTCGGGCCAAGCCCCCTTCGCCCCGAGGATCAAGCCCGTTTCTTCCCAAAGCTCGCGGATCGCGGCGGCGGCGAGGCTTGCGGGGGCATGCGCGCTG
>JBFEXG010000039.1:0-13113 GCA_041546005.1 Paracoccaceae bacterium | reverse complement strand
GCCCTCAACCTCGGTCGGGTTGACGAAATCGGTCATGCCGAAACGCTCGGCCATGGCCTTTTTCGACGGGTTAACGTCAACGCCGACGATCTGGTCGGCCCCGGCAAGGCGCAGGCCTTGGATCACGTTTAGGCCGATGCCACCAAGGCCGAAAACGATCGCACGGCTGCCGATCTCGACCTTGGCGGTGTTGATCACCGCGCCGATGCCGGTCGTTACACCGCAGCCGATGTAGCAGATCTTGTCGAAAGGCGCGTCGGGCCGGACCTTGGCAAGCGCGATCTCGGGCAGGACGGTGTGATTGGAGAAGGTCGAGCAGCCCATGTAATGCAGGATCGGCGTGCCATCGAGCATCGAGAAGCGGCTGGTGCCATCGGGCATGAGGCCTTGGCCTTGGGTCGAGCGGATCGACTGGCAGAGGTTGGTTTTCGGGTTGAGGCAATATTCACACTCCCGGCACTCGGGCGTGTAAAGCGGGATCACATGATCGCCGGGTTTGAGGCTCGTTACGCCGGGGCCGACTTCGAGGACAACGCCCGCGCCTTCATGGCCGAGGATGGCCGGGAAAAGGCCCTCGGGGTCTGCACCCGAAAGGGTAAACTCATCCGTGTGGCAGATGCCGGTGGCTTTCACCTCGATCAGAACCTCGCCGGCCTTTGGCCCTTCGAGGTTCACATCCATGATTTCAAGTGGCTTTCCAGCGGCCAGAGCAACAGCGGCACGAGTTCTCATAGTATCCTCCGAACTAGTCACCGCGACCCTAGCGCCTCGAGGGGGCGCAAAACAACACCGCGAGCGTCCGCTCAGGCCCGAAACGCGTCATGAGATGAAAAAGCAAAACCCCCGGCTTTCGCCGAGGGTTCTTGCCGCAAATTCCCGGTGCCACGACTTTGGGTGGGGGCTGTTGCGCCGCGACACCGGGTATTTGTGGTTGTGTTTCGAAGCTGACGGCCGACTGCGGCGTCGGGATGGTGCGTTGGTGTTCTAGGTCAGGTCATTTCATGGCGAAAACATGGCGGGCTTGATTTGCGCGAAGTTTGGCGCAACTCTGAAGCCATGACGATCCAGCCTCCGATCCCATTATCGGGTGTTCTCCACGATCAGGTGGCCTTTCACCGCACCGAGCTGGGTGTGATCCTAGGACTTTATGGCCGCATGATTGCCGCCGGTGAGTGGCGCGATTACGGCATCTCGTGCCTGCGCGAAGTGGCGGTCTTCGCAATCTTCCGGCGGACGGCTGAGACGCCGCTTTATCGGATCGAGAAGCGCCCGAGCTTGCGGATGAAGCAGGGGCAATTCGCGCTGATTGGCGCCGAGGGGCAGGTTCTCAAGCGGGGCAACGATCTGCGGCAGGTGCTCGCGGTGCTCGAGCGAAAGCTGTTTAGGGTGATCAATTGATCAGGGACGCCGCCGTGCAATGATCGCGCCGTCGCCTTTGGCGGCGATGCGGGTGCAAGCCTCAGCAAAATCCTCTTCGACAACCGCCATGTGTGTCGCGTTGGCGTGGATCATGCGGTCGGGACTAGTCATCATCGCCACATGGCCCTTCCAGAAGATCAGATCGCCCTTCCGGAGCGGTTCGTCTTCCTCGACAGGTCGGCCGACCTCGGCGCTCTGCATATCGCTGTCGCCGGGGCAGGCGATGCCACAAGCCAGAAGCGATGCCTGAACGAGGCCGGAGCAATCAAGGCCGAAGGTAGAGTTTCCGCCCCAAAGGTAGGGGGCTCCTAGGTGCAGGCGGGCAACCTCGACCGGATCGGCAAATAGTTCTGCGACGGGCCGGAGATGGACGGTCGGAACGTAGCCATGAGACGTTTCAGCAAAGCGCCCCTCAATGCGGCCAACCGCGACGGCTGCGCCGAAGGGAAGAGAGAGGCGGTCGGGCGATTTGAAATCGGGCCGCTCGTAGGCGTGGGTTGCCCGGGCGCTGACCCGATGGGTCGGCTCGGCGGCTCGGGCGTGAAGCGTACTGCTCGCTACATAGCCGACATAGCCGTCGCTCGCTTGAACAAAGCTCCACCCCTGCCGATCCTCAAACACACGGACCTTGGCGCCCAAGAGCAGCTGCCTGTCGCGGGGTCCGTTGGGGGCTTTGAGCAGGTCAGCGATCGGAACCGCGACGAACCAGGTGGCTCCGGCAACAAAAGCCTCGGCCTCGACCACGCCTTCAAGCTCGGCCGCTGCGACGCGGCCATTGGCTGGCGTGGTCCGGCGTTCCATCACATCCCCAAAAGCTCGGGCAGCGCCTCAAACAAGGCGCGTGCCCCTTGGCCGACCCCGCCTTTCGGGCGGCCCGGCGCGGCGGTGGCTTGCCAGCAGAAAATATCGAAATGCGCGTAGGGGACGCTGGCGAACCGGCGCAGGAACAGCGCGGCGGTGATCGCCCCGGCCATGCCCCCGCCCGGCGCATTGTCGAGATCGGCGATGCCTGGCTCGATCAGCGCCTCATAGGGATCGTGGAACGGCATCCGCCAGACCGGATCGCGCACTGCCGCGCTTGCCTTGGCGATGGTTGTGGCGGCGCTGTCGTTATCGGTGAAGAACGGAACCACGTCTGGGCCCAATGCCACGCGGGCCGCGCCGGTGAGGGTCGCCATCGAGATCATCAGGTCAGGCTCGGCTTCGGACCCGAAAGTCAATGCATCGCCCAAAACGAGGCGGCCTTCGGCGTCGGTGTTGTTAATCTCGACGGTTAGGCCCTTGCGGGATTTCAGGATATCGCCGGGGCGGAAGGCATTGCCGCTGACTGCGTTTTCGACAGCCGGGATCAAGACGCGCAGGCGGATCGGCTGGGCCGTCGCCATGATCATCCGCGCAAGGCCAAGTACAGTTGCCGCCCCGCCCATATCCTTCTTCATCAGCGCCATCGTCGCGGCAGATTTCAAATCGAGGCCACCGGTATCAAAGCAGACCCCCTTGCCGACGAGCGTCAGGCTCGGCCCTTCGCTGCCCCAGTTGAGATCAATGAGGCGCGGTGCGCGCGGCGAGGCGCGACCGACGGTATGGATCATCGGGAAGTTCTGGGCGAGAAGGTCATCACCTTGGATGACGTTGATCGAGGCACCGAATGTCTCGGCCAACTGACGCGCGGCGGCTTCAAGCTCCTCCGGCCCCATGTCAGACGAGGGGGTGTTCACAAGGTCGCGGGTCAGAAACTCGCCGGCCGCGATCGCCTCGATCCGCGCCGCATCGACACCTTCGGGGGCGATCAGACGGGCCTTTGGGGCCTCCTTCTTGGCGTAGCGATCGAAGGCGTAGCCCGCCAGCAACCAGCCAAGCGCAGCCTCGTTCAGCTCTTCGACACTGAGATTGGATTGAAGCCGGTAGGTTCCCTCGGGCAGAGCTGCCGCGGCAGCGGCAATGGCAAAGCGGTTGCGCTTGCGTGCGCCGGTGGATCCAAGCCCGACAAGGGCGCGAGAGACCTTGCCAGCCTTGCCGGGCAAAGCAGCGACCGATCCGGTTTTGCCTGCGAAGCCGAGCGTCCGTGCCCATGCGGCCTCCGATTCAGGCAGGTGGGCGAGCGTGTCGTCCAGCGTGTCGGGGGTGACCGTGAGTAGCGGTATTGCGTCGGCGGAATCGGGGGAAAATGTGGGGGTCATGGTTGGTCCTGCGTGCGTTGACGCAACTCTAGACCATGCGGCTGCCGCCGCAAGGGCGGGCTAGCTACAATACGGCCAGATGCCGACAGTCGCCCGATCCGTCACTCGCTGCAGCCGCGCCAGCGTCGCGCCGATGGCATGGGGGTTATTGCTTTGGAGCGCGCCTGCCAAGGCATCAGCGGCGGCAATGATCGGCACTAGGCCGATTTGCTCGGACAGGTCACGAAGCACCTCAAGAGTGCTTTCAATCTCCATATAGCGGCCCTGTTCGTGACGAGACTGAACAAGGACGGCAAGCTCGGAGATACAGTGGAGATCTTCGATGATCCTCCTTTCTGCCTGCTTGCGCCCCAACCGCGCGAAAAGCGCAGCCAGTTTTTCGCGATCAGGATCGAACCTGTCGGTAAACCGAAGGGGGGCGATTGCCGAATGGGCGGAGGGGCCGAAAGGGTCGAGATTACTGCGCTGCATGGCCTGCATTTAACGCGACAAGGTTTTCAAGGTATTTCTGGCAGCGCGTTTTCTCTCTCGAAATTCCTGAAAATGCTGCCTATTTAACAATGCAGCTAGAACAGGAGAGGCCATGAAAAGCGCACGACCCCTACCTGAGTACCTGTCCCGCCGTTATCACGGGTGGAAGGCAACATCCTATGCCGAGAATCGCAGCTGGTATCGCCGCCTTGCCGAAGGCGGACAACATCCGCGCGCGATGGTGATTTCCTGCTGTGACAGCCGGGTTCATGTCACTTCGATCTTTGGTGCGGATCAGGGCGAATTTTTTATTCACCGCAACGTCGCCAATCTAGTCCCCCCCTACGAGCCCGATGGCGAGCCGCACGGCACATCGGCAGCAGTCGAATATGCCGTCACAGCGCTCAAGGTCGCGCATTTGATCGTGCTCGGCCATTCAAGCTGCGGAGGCGTGAAGGGCTGCTATGACATGTGTTCAGGCCATGCGCCCGAGCTCGACAAGAAATCGAGCTTCGTTGGCCGCTGGATGGATATCCTTCGCCCCGGCTTCGAGCGCCTTGCCCCCGGCAGCGACGAAGAGCGCACCCGCGCGCTTGAGAAGGAGGCCGTCGTCGTTTCGCTTGAAAACCTGATGTCTTTCCCCTTCGTGAAGGCCGCCGTCGATGACGATATGCTGAGCCTTCACGGGCTGTGGAACGATATCGGTGAAGGCGGGCTTGAGTACTACGACGGCGAGACCGGGGCTTTTGCTCCGTTCTGAACAAACCTCACAAGGTGCTTTGCCTTTGGCAAACTAGTGCTAAGCTTCCGGCAACAAGAAGGGGAGTTTGGGATGAAGAGCCGCCTGGCGGTAATCATGGTTGCTGATGTTGTCGGCTATTCGCGCATGATGGCCGAGGACGAAGAGGCGAGCATCGTTGCGGTTCGCGACCTCAACGAAACCTACGTCCGCCCGCATTCGACCAACCACGGCGGCGAAATCCTCAAGCGCATGGGCGATGGCTGGATCATCGCTTTCGGCTCGGTCCACGCGGGGATTGCCTGTGCGCTCGAGCTTTTGCAGACGCTGAGCGGCAACGAAAACCTCAAGATCCGGATTGGCGCTCATATCGGCGAAATTGTCGAGGACGACGAAGATTTCTACGGGGCGGGTGTCAACCTTGCCTCGCGCCTTCAGGGGCAGGCTCCTCCGGGCGGGATGATGGTGTCGCAGGACCTGTTCCGCCAACTGACGGGTCAGCTGGCCGCCCAGTTCGAGGATGCCGGAGCTTTCGACCTCAAGAACATCCCCTATCCGGTGCAGGGTTTTCAGTGGCGCCCCGCGCAAAAGAAGAAGGGTAACGCTGCAAAGGGCGAAGTTCCGACCGTGCTGGTCGAGGAGTTCGACTTTGCTCCGGCTACAGACGAGATCCAGTCCCATGCCGAGGAACTGCGCGAGCAGATCCTGATGAACCTTTCGCGCCGGACCGGGATCAAGACGATCGAAGGCGGGGGCGAGGGGGTCAAGACCGTTTACAGGATTCGCGGCCGCCTTAGAGTTTCGGGATCCAAGGCGCGGATGAATATGTCGATGGTGCTGTGTGAAACCGGCGAGACCTTATTCTCGCGCAACTATGACGGCGACATTTCCGATATTTTCGAGTTTGGCGATCAAATCTGTGCCAAAATCAACGCGGACTTGCGGATTCAAATCAATGCCTATGACGCGAACCGGCTCGAGGCACTGGCGGACGACGAGCTGAGTATTTCCGAGCTTAGATCACGCGCGGCGCGCAATTTCTACAGGGCGACCTATGCCAGCTGGCAGCGCGGCTTGGAGCTGATGGAGCGGGCCGTCGAGCTTGTCCCAGATGATCCCATGGCTCTTGCGATGCTCGCCGTTGGGGAAGTGATGCTTTGCGCGGCAAGCTATGAGTCGATGGCTCCGGAGCGACTCAAGCAGCTCGAAGACGGGCTCAATCTTGCCATCAAGCAGGCGCCCAAGGTCGATTTCCTCTATTCGGCACGGTCCAATCTCAACGGTCTTGTGAAAGGTGACGCCGACGCAGCCCTGCGCGACGCCGAATTTGCCCTCAAGCTCAACCCCACCTATCTGATCGGCTTTGGGGCGCTGGCTACGGCGATGATCCTCAAGAACGATCTTCTGGGAGCGATCGAGAGGCTTGAGTATTCGATGACCCTGTCGAACGACGATCCGCTCGAGGCCGAGCGGACATTTCCTTTGGCAATCTGCTATTTCCTGACCGGCCAATTCGACAAAGCGAAAAAGGTTGTCGAGGCGCTCGCCCATGCGAACATGGACAATCGGATATTGCAGAAATTGTTGGGAATGGTTCTGCGCAAACTAGGCGATGAGGGCGGGGCGGCGAGACAGGAACAGCTGGTAGAACGGCTGGCTTTCGTTCCGTCAATCCAGTCTATCCGCGTGCTCCTTCCAAAGGAACACGCGGCATTTGCTGACGAGCTTTATTCGGTGGCCCGAGCCTAGCCCTTCTTCAGGCAACGCTGTCCGAGAACCTCGGCGATCTGCACGGCGTTGAGTGCCGCACCCTTGCGAAGGTTGTCGGACACGCACCAGAAGTTGATGCCATTCTCGACGGTCACGTCCTGACGGATGCGGCTGATATAGGTCGCATAGTCGCCCACGCACTCGATCGGGGTGACGTAGCCGCCGGCCTCGCGCTTGTCGACGACCATGATGCCCGGCGCTTCGCGCAGGATGTCGGTGGCTTCTTCCCAGTCGAGGAATTCTTCAAACTCGACGTTGATCGATTCCGAGTGACCGACAAAGACCGGCACGCGAACGCAGGTCGCGGTGACCTTGATCGACTTGTCGAGGATCTTCTTGGTCTCGGTGACCATCTTCCACTCTTCCTTCGTGTCGCCGCTGTCGAGGAACACGTCGATATGCGGGATCACGTTGAAGGCGATCTGCTTGGGATAGACGCTCGGCGCGACTTCCTGACCCGGGACATAAATGCCCTTGGTCTGGTTCCAAAGCTCGTCGATGGCTTCCTTGCCGGTGCCGGAAACCGACTGATAGGTAGAAACGACAACGCGCTTGATCTTGGCGCGGTCGTGCAGGGGCTTCAAAGCCACGACCATCTGAGCGGTCGAGCAGTTGGGGTTGGCGATGATGTTCTTGTTCTTGTAGCGCACGACATCGTCGGCGTTCACTTCGGGAACGATCAGCGGGATCTCGGGATCGTAGCGATAGAGCGACGAGTTATCGATCACCACGCAGCCCTGGCTTGCGGCTTTGGGGGCATAGATTTTGGTCGCGTCCGAGCCGATGGCGAAAAGCGCGATATCCCAGCCGGTGAAATCGAAGGTGTCGAGGTCTTGGGTCTTCAAAGTTCGGTCGCCAAAGCTGACTTCGGTGCCGAGAGATTTGCGCGACGCAAGCGCTGCGATCTCATCGACGGGAAACTCGCGCTCGGCGAGGATGTTCAGCATTTCGTGGCCCACATTGCCCGTGGCGCCGACGACGACGACTTTATAGCCCATTGGCCTTGCTCCTTGTTTGAGAGACGGTGGCCCTATAGCCCCTGCCGTCCTTGAGGAAAAGGGGCCGCGTCAGTCTGTCCTGTCTTTGGCGAAGAGATAGGCGGCGAGGCCACACAGCACGAGGACACCGAAGAAGGCAAAGAGGGTCTGGTAGGGCGCGGCAGGGGCAACATCGGGTCCGGACGCGGCGGCAAAAAGGCGGCCCGTGACCATCTGCATGACACCGACGCCTCCGATGCCGAATAGGTTCAGAAGGGTCACGCCACGACCCGTCAGGTGCGGCGGGAAGAAGGCCCGCCCGTGCGCGACGATCACCGGGAACGAGGCCCCCGCAGCGCCGATCACGGCCAGAAGGGCGGCCGAGAGCCAGATGTTCTGATCGGCCACGGCATAGAGGGCAAAGATCGCCCCGGCGCCGATCAAATTGCCGGTGAAGATGACCCATTTTCGCGTTTTGAACAGGCGATCAAGCGGGCCGTAGGCGAAATTGCCCACTACCATCGCAAGGCTCATCACGAGCGTGACAGAGCCGATCATCCCTGCGTCCGCGCCAAAGACGTCGCGGGTATAGGGCCCAGCCCAGAGGCCGCGCAGACCGGCGGCGGGGGCGTAGTTGACCAACATCATCGCAAGGATCGGCCAGATTACCGGCATCTTGAGAAGGTCGAGCACCGAGCCGCGATGTTCAGAGACGACCTTCTCGGGATCGCGCACGGTCAGCCACACGAGAAGCGCGACAACGAGGGTTAGCGCCGCAAGGCCCCACATCGTGCCGCGCCAGCCGAAAGCTTCGACGGCCCAAGCGGTCGGGGCGGAGCTGACGATATTGCCGAGCGAGCCGAAACCGATGGTGGCGCCCGCCAGCGTGGCGAAAACGGCAGCCGGATAGACCCGCGCGAAGATGAAGTATGCGGCCATCAGAACCGGCGAACAGCCGATGCCAATGAGGGCCATGGCAATCGAGATATGGCCGGGCGTCTGGGCCAGAGCAAAGACCGCCGCACCACCTGCGCCGCCAAGGGCGAAGAGACCGGCCGCGGTCTTGCGCGGGCCGATGGAATCGAGCGCCGCGCCCACGGGGATCTGCATGGCGGCGAAGATGAGGAACCACAAGCCCGAGGCGCTCGCCAGATCTTCGGGCGTCGCCCCCAGATCGGTCGACAGCGCCGGCGTCAGGACCGCGAGGAAGGCCCTGTAGAACTGGCTCAGCACATAGGCTGCAACCAGCGAAATGATCCCGATACGCATGCAAAGTCCTCCCGCCGCTCTCGTTGCACGGGCGGCAGGACGGTGCAAGTGCCTCGCTCAGAGTGCGCGGCTATGTCGTCCTTCCGGCATGGAATAGGCATCGACCTCTTGTGCCGCGAGGCGGGCGATGAGGCGGGCATCCTCGTCGAGCGAAATGCGGCTGCCCTCAACGCGGACCTGATCCTTGAAGCGCTCGCGCATTCCTTCGGTCATGGCCATGAGTTGAGACACCGGAACACCGTGCTTCTTCGAAAGCTGGTCGAGGTCGATACTGAACTGGCACATCAGCCCTTCGATCATGTCGGCGCGAAGCTGGTCGTCGGCGGTCATCGCGTGGCCGCGTTCGGTGGCCAGAGACCCGCTGTCGACCGCCGTCGCGTATTTGGCCGAGGCCGAGATGTTCTGGGCATAGCCCTGCGGATAGCGCGAGATGGCCGAAGCGCCGATCCCGATCAGCACGTCGAACGGATCATCGGTATAGCCTTGGAAATTGCGCCGCAGCGTGCCGGCCTCAAGCGCTTTGGCCATGCTGTCGGTCGGGCGCGCGTAGTGATCAATGCCGATCTCTGTATAGCCGTCCCAAAGGAATAGGTCGCGGGCGGTGTCGAACAGCTCGAGTCGCGCTTCGGCATCGGGCAGGGCGTCGCCCGGGATCATCACCTGCCGCTTGGCCATCCACGGCACATGGGCATAGCCATAAAGCGCCACGCGGTCCGGGCTTAGCGAGAGGACGCGCTGGACGCTGTCGGCCATCCGCTCGCGCGTTTGGTAGGGCAGGCCATAGAGGATATCCATGTTGACCGAAGCCACACCTGCCGCACGCAGCATGGCGACGACATCGCGGGTTTGTTCAAAGCTTTGTTGGCGGCCGATGGCGTCTTGCACCACGGTGTCGAAATCCTGCACGCCGATCGAGGCGCGGGTCATGCCGGCGGCGGCCAGTGCGTCAATTCGTGCCTGATCAACCTCGGTTGGGTCGATCTCGACCGAGAAGGTCGCGTCATCGGTCCACTTGCGGAAATCGCGAAGGGTCTGGCCCAGATCGGCGATCATCTCGGGGTTGAGAAGAGTCGGGGTTCCGCCGCCAAGGTGAACCTGCCCGATCCGCACGTCGGGGTGCAGGTGCCGGCCAACTTCGGCAAGCTCTTGTTTCAGAAGCGCGAGATAGGGGACGAGCGGCCGGTCGGTCGATGTTCCTTGGGTGCGGCAGGCGCAGAACCAGCACAGGCGCCGGCAATAGGGGATGTGGACATAAAGCGAGACCGGCGTGCCCGGCTCGATCGCTTCCATCCAGCCGGCGACGACCTTCGGCCCGACCCCGTTGGAAAAATGATTGGCGGGCGGATAGCTTGTATATCGGGGCGCTCGGGCCTCAAAGAGCCCCAATTGCCGGAGCTTTTCATGGGAAGCCATTGCATTTCCTTTGCAGAAGGTGATTAAGGTCAGAGCATGTAATGCGCGAGTATGGGGACTGAAGCCTATGGCCCAGTCGATGTCTGACACCAATTGCGGAGAATGCCCGATCCGCCACCGCGCCGTATGCGCCAAGTGCGATGCGGACGAACTCGCGCGGCTGGAAGAGATCAAATACTACCGCAATTACGAAGCCGGCCAGCCGATTGCCTGGGCCGGCGACGATCTGGCGTTTCTCGGATCGGTTGTGCGCGGCGTAGCCTCGGTCAGCCAGACGCTTGAAGATGGTCGGACCCAGATGGTTGGCCTTTTGCTGCCCTCCGATTTCATTGGCAGGCCAGGACGCGGCGTTTCGCTTTATGATGTGACGGCCGTCAGCGATGTGACGCTGTGCTGTTTTCGGCGCAAACCTTTCGAGCAGCTCCTGCTCACCACGCCCCACGTCGCCGAACGCCTTCTTGATATGACGCTCGACGAGCTTGATGCCGCCCGCGAGTGGATGCTGATTTTGGGTCGCAAGACGGCGCGGGAAAAGATCGCTAGTTTGCTGACAATTATTGCTCGCCGTGAATCGGTGATCGGGATGCGGGCTCTCAAAGGCCCCATCGCGATCGACTTGCCGCTCACCCGCGAGGCTATGGCCGATTACCTTGGTCTCACGCTTGAGACGGTCAGCCGCCAGATCTCGGCGCTGAAGAACGACGGCGTGATCTCGCTCGAGGGCAAGCGCCGGATTCAGGTTCCCGACTTTCAGGACCTTATGGCAGAAACCGGCGACGACATGGACGGCGGCGTGGTCGCCTGACCAGCCCTCAGGCTTCATAAATTTCCGCAGTCCGTTCATAATTCTAGTGGGCCATAAGGAGCGGCAGGCTCGACCCTTCCAGCATATCGCGTGTGGCGCCACCCAAGAGCGACTCGCGGAATCGCGAATGGCCATAGGCCCCCATGACGATCAGATTGGCGCCGCCTTCGGTTGCGAACCTAGCTAGAACCTCTGACACGCGAGGCAGGGTTCGGGAGAGGATCGACACCTCGGCCTTGATCCCGTGGCGCGCCAGCATCAGGCAAACAGCTCCACCCGGATCAGACCGCTCCGGGGAATGGGTTGGCGGGTCGATCATCACAAGATCGACACGCCCGGCACGTTTGAGGAAAGGCAGTGCCGCCCGGATCGAAGCGAAAGATTCGCTGCTTTCATTCCAGGCCACGACAATCCTGTCGAAGCTTTTTGTGGCCAGTTCGGCTTTTTCCGGAACAACCAAAACCGGTGCGCCGGTGCCGAAAAGCTCTGCTTCCAGAATGCTGACCTGAACCGGTGTGCGCCCGGCGCCATAGGGCTTGGCGGCCACGACAAGGTCGGAATAGCGGGTTAGACGGCTCACAAGCGTATCTAGCCCCAGATGGGGAATGACAACAGCTTGCGTAGCAACCGTGGGCCTGTCGATCGGGAAGGTCGTCTGGACCCACTTCTCAAGCGCTTCGGCTTTTTCTCGGGCTTCGGCGGCGCCAGTCTCAAGAACTATTGCCGCAGTCCCAGCCGGCATTGGTTCATAGCGAGCAGGATCAATGCCGACGCAGTGTACATCTAGATGGGCGCCCTCTCTCTCCGCGAGAGCGAACGCCGCCTGCAGCGCCCCCGCATCCGCGACCTGATCGGTAACAATCACCGAAATAGTTTTGTAACCCATCATTGTTCTCCTGCACGGGCTGAGTGACTGCGCCCGAAACGTCTTGACACAGAGAGCACTAACAAACCCAGCCTCACAAAAACTTGACATGGATCAATGCGGCGGCCGTAGCGGTCAGAGAAACAGCAACTGGAACTGAACGTCCTGCGCGCGATTCTGCGCGGGCGAAAGAAGGGGAACACTTCTCATGTGGGATTGGATCAAGATTGTGGCGCTGGGGTTTATCACCCTATTCGCCGCACTGGCCGCGAATTGGGCGCGAGACCTGGCCTATCAGGTTCACGCTCTGATCGTGATGGCCGTTTCGGCCGGTCTGTTTATCTGGACCGTGCGTACTGCTGGCGACCCGAAGGGGCCAGCGCCAACGGGCTATATGGATGGCGTCATTCGCTACGGTGTCGTGGCGACAGCCTTCTGGGGGCTTGCAGGGTTCCTTGTTGGAACCTTCATCGCTTTTCAGCTCGCCTTTCCGGCGCTGAACTTTGAATTCCTTCAGGGCTATGGCAACTTCGGCCGTTTGCGCCCGCTGCACACCTCGGCGGTGATCTTCGCCTTTGGTGGCAACGCGCTGATCGCGACCTCGTTCTACATCGTGCAGCGCACCAGCGCCGCGCGGCTGTGGGGCGGCAATCTCGCCTGGTTTGTCTTCTGGGGATATAACCTGTTCATCGTTCTGGCCGCGACCGGCTATCTGATGGGCGCGACCCAGTCGAAAGAATACGCCGAGCCGGAATGGTATCTTGACCTGTGGCTGACCATCGTTTGGGTGGCCTATCTGCTTGTCTTCCTCGGAACAATCATCAAGCGCAAAGAGCCGCACATCTATGTGGCCAACTGGTTCTTCCTGTCGTTCATTGTCACTGTGGCCATGCTGCATGTGGTGAACAACCTTAGCCTGCCGGTCTCGATCTTCGGTTCCCGCTCGGTCCAACTCTTTGCCGGTGTGCAGGATGCGATGACCCAGTGGTGGTATGGCCACAACGCTGTGGGCTTCTTCCTGACCGCGGGCTTCCTCGGCATGATGTACTACTTCGTGCCCAAGCAGGCCGGAAAGCCGGTCTTCAGCTACAAGCTGTCGATCATCCACTTCTGGGCGCTGATCTTCCTGTACATCTGGGCCGGTCCGCACCACCTGCACTATACCGCGCTGCCGGATTGGGCCTCGACCCTTGGCATGGTGTTCT
>JBFEXG010000041.1:0-12967 GCA_041546005.1 Paracoccaceae bacterium | reverse complement strand
GTGTCGAGCGACGCCATAAGCACGCGCTTGCCCTCGCGCTCCTTGAGGCGCTTGGCAAGCTTGGCGGTGGTGGTGGTCTTGCCCGAACCCTGAAGGCCGACCATCAGGATCGGCGCGGGCGGGTTGTCGATCTTGAGGGCGCCGGGATCTTCCGCACCGGTCAGGACAGACACCAACTCGTCATGCACGATCTTGACGACCTGCTGGCCCGGCGTGATCGATTTGGTCACAGATTGGCCGGTGGCCTTGGCCTGAACCGCGGTCACGAAATCACGGGCGACAGGCAGCGAGACGTCAGCCTCGAGAAGCGCCACGCGCACTTCGCGCAGGGCGGTCTTCACATCATCTTCCGAAAGCGCGCCTTGCTTGGTCAGACGGTCGAAGACACCTGACAGGCGTTCGGAAAGTGATTCAAACATGCCTTGGTCTCCTTCAGACCCGTTTCCACATGATCCCAGATAGGTCGGGACCGCTCATATCACAAACGCACCGGAATGCGCTCAAACGAAAAGCGCGCCCACGGGCGAGCTCCAAACGATTTGCGCGCCCACGGGCGCGACGCGCTGGTGGACGGCGATCCCCGCAATTGGGCGAGGACCGGAAGACAGACTGCTTCCGGAGATTGGGGAGCGAATAGAAGGATGGGCTGAGAGAGTCAAGCCGAACCGGCAAGCGCCGATCCGGCCAGATTGAAGGGTCAGGCTGCGAGCAGTGCTTCGTCAAGAACGTCTTTCGCTTCGACGAAGGTCACATCCGTGATCCCCACGAAACCAAGGATAAACCGCATGTAGGGCGTCGCGTGATCATGCGGAGCGCCGATCGGGGTGCCTCCGGAGGCGATGACGACCGTCACGGGCTTGTCGCGCAGAAGGCCGACCGGGCCGTTTTCGGTGTATTTGAAGCTGACGCCGGGGCGGGCAATGAGATCGACCCACGACTTGATCTGTGCCGGAACAGTGAAATTGTAGATCGGCATCCCGATGACGATTTCGTCCGCGGCTTCGATCTCGGCGATCAATTCGTCCGACAGCGCGAGCTTCTCATGGTCAAACTCGCTGCGTCCGCCGACCGGGATCATTCGGGCCGTGACCCAGTGGTGATCAATATGCGGCACAGGCGTATGGGCCAGATCCCGACGCAGGATAGTGTGGGCGCCGCTTGCCTCGACAAGACTTGCCGAAGCGGCACGGGATTTGGAGTCGCTGAGCGAAACTGAGGCGTCGATATGAAGAATGGTCTTGGTCATTTGAAGCTCCGTTTTGGTGTCTGGCTTCAAGATTGGGATTTACACAAACGAACAAAAGATCGAATATGACACATCAGATGTGCGCATTCGCACAGGGGGCCGGATGGAACATTGGGACGAGATCAGAACCGCCTATCAGGTGGCCAAGCAGGGGACGGTCAGCGGAGCGGCTGATGTCTTGGGTGTGCACCACGCGACCGTGATCCGCCACATTGACGCGCTTGAGGCAAGGCTCGGGGCTAAGCTCTTTCAACGCCACGCCCGTGGCTACACGCCCACTGAGGCGGGGCACGACCTCTTGCGCGTCGCCGGCGCGACCGACGACCAGTTTCAGCAGCTCGCGGGCCGGATCCGCGGGCAGGGGGAGGGGGTCATCGGTGATCTGGTGGTGACCTCGCTGCCGCTGGTGAGCCATGTGCTCACACCCATTCTCGTGGGGTTTCAGCAAGAGAACCCGGGCCTCCACATCCGCTATCTGACCTCAGATCGCCTCTTTCGGCTGGAATATGGCGAGGCGCACGTCGCCCTTCGCGCCGGAAATACACCGCAGGAGCCCGACAACGTGGTTCAGCCGTTCGGCCAGTTCCGTGCCGCGCTGGTGGCCTCGGATGCCTATATCGCCCGCTACGGCATGCCGGAAGACGAGGCCGCTCTCGCCAGCCACTGGTTCGTCGCCAATGACATCACCGGAAGTCGCGCGCCGTGGAGCGACTGGATCAAGGCGCTGGCCGGGCCCGACAGAATCATATTTCGCACGAGCGACGACAAAGCGATGCGCGGGGCGATTCAAGAGGGGGCGGGGCTTGGCTTTGTCGCCAATTGGGAGGCGGAAAACGACCCCGGCTTGCACCGCGTGCTTCCGTGCCGTGACGAATGGTCTGTTCGGCTGTGGCTTGTGACCCATGTCGATCTGCACAGAACACCCAAGGTTCAGGGATTTCTGCAGTACCTCAAATCCCGCGCCCAAGAGGTGACGCTTTGATCCCACGCGCCTATCAGGGGCATGTCGCGATGCTCCTTTTCTCTGCGCTCGTCGCAGGGTCATTCTCTTTGGGCGCCAAGGCGGCCGATCTGATCTCGCCTGCCGCGATCAACGCCGTTCGCTTCTGGATCGCCGCCGCGATCATCGCCGGAATAACCATGGCCCGTGGTGGCATTTCGGCCAGCACCTTCCGCGCACCTTGGCGTTATCTGATCTTGGGCGGGCTTTTCTCGATCTATTTTGTCCTGATGTTTGAAGGGCTGAAAACGGCCGCCCCGGTGAGCGCGGCGGCGGTATTTACGCTCACGCCCATCATGTCGGGCTTCTTCGGCTGGCTGCTTCTGCGGCAGGCGATGACCCCGCGCATCGCCATGGCCCTAGCCATTGGCGGCGTGGGCGCGACTTGGGTGATCTTTCGAGGCGATCTCGCGGCGCTTCTGTCGCTCGATATCGGCAAGGGCGAACTGATCTTCTTCTGGGGCTGCGTCTCGCACGCAATCTATACGCCGATGGTTCGTAAGCTGAACCGCGGCGAAAGTGCTTTTCACTTCACGCTTGGGATGCTGCTTGCCGGAGGTCTGATCCTGACCGCATGGGCTTGGGGCGATATCCGTGCGACCGACTGGAGGCATCTGCCAGCGATCGTCTGGATCACGCTCTTCTATACGGCGATCTTTGCCAGCGCCGCGACCTTTGTGCTCTTGCAGTTCGCGACCCTGCGCCTGCCCTCGTCCAAGGTCATGGCCTATACCTATCTCACGCCGAGCTGGGTGATCCTGTGGCAGCTGGCGCTGGGCGAAAGCGCGCCCTCGGCCATCGTTCTCATCGGCTTTGCGGCAACGATTTGCGCGCTACTCCTGCTCCTCAAGGAGTGAGGGATCGGCCAGTTCGGCATCGAGGAACCGCTCGAAGGCATCAAGGTCGAGCCCATCCATCATGCCAAAGCCCTGCATCCAGACGCTCGCCTCGCGCAGCGCATCGGGCTCGAGCTTGCACCACTTGACCCTGCCCCGCCGTTCTTGGCTGATGAGGCCGGCGCTGGAAAGTACCGTGAGGTGCTTGGAGATTGCGGCGAGCGACATCTCAAACGGCTCGGCCACATCCGTTACCGCCATATCGTCTTCGAGAAGCATGGCGAGGATGGCCCGGCGGGTCGGGTCGGCGAGGGCGGAAAAGACGGTGTCGAGCGATGCGGCCATGGCGAAGATCAACGTGGGCGGCCGCGGAATGTCAACCAGTTGGTTGAATATGGGTTTTCGGCTCGATTTTGCGTCATCGCAACCCAAGGGGCGGAAAGAGGGCGCTCGGACGCAACAAAAAATCGTTCTATAGCAATGATTTGAGCGCAATGTCGCGGCACTTTTCCCCTGCTTGACTCATTGTGTCCCCCGAAATAGCAAGGCGCAGGATTCATGAGGGGGCCAAAGCCCGTGTCTGACCCGCATTCGAAGACCGACGCCGACCGTCTGAAGGCGCTGGAAACCCGGATCGCCGCGGCCAAGCACAAGGACGCTGAGGAGCCCCACATGAAGAAGGACTATTCTCAGGCCCAGTTGGCCTGGCGGATGGTCATAGAACTTGTGGCCGGTCTCGGGATCGGTTTCATCGTCGGGTACGGCCTGGACAGCCTCTTGGGCACCATGCCGATCTTCCTGGTGATTTTCATATTCTTCGGCCTGGCGGCCGGCATCAAAACGATGCTCCGCTCTGCCAAAGAGGTTCAGGCTAAACAGCTGGCCAAACTTGCCGGCGAAGACAAGGACAACTGACGTGGCGACCGAAACGCACGAAGAAAGCACCGGCCTGGTTTTCCACCCGCTGGACCAGTTCATCGTCAAGCCGCTCTTCGGAGACGGTCCGATCCATTGGTATACCGTGACGAATGTCACCCTGTGGATGGCGATTACCGTGGTTGCGATCCTCGCGCTTTTCGTTTTCGGCAGCCGTGGCCGCGCCATCGTCCCGACCCGCACCCAGTCGGTCGGCGAGATGATCTACGGCTTCATCTACAAGATGGTTGAAGATGTGACCGGCAAGGACGGGATCAAATACTTCCCCTATATCCTGACCATCTTCCTCTTCATCCTGTTTGCCAATTTCCTCGGCCTGATCCCGATGTCGTTCACCACGACCTCGCATATCGCTGTGACCGCGGTTTTGGGCTTTGGCGTCTTCATCATCGTGACGCTGATCGGCTTCATCAAGAACGGCCCGAGCTTCCTGTCGCTCTTCTGGATGAGCGATGCGCCGGCGCTGCTGCGCCCGATCATCGCGATCATCGAAGTGATCTCGTATTTCGTCCGCCCTGTTAGCCACTCGATCCGTCTTGCCGGCAACATCATGGCGGGCCACGCTGTTATCAAGGTTTTCGCGGGCTTTGCCGCGATCGCTCTGATCAGCCCCGTTTCGGTTCTGGCCATCACCGCGATCTATGGGCTTGAAGTGCTCGTGGCCGGTATCCAGGCCTATGTGTTCACCATCCTGACCTGCGTCTATCTGAAGGACGCGCTGCATCCGCACCACTGACGGTCAGGTTCTCAATCACCGCAATTCCATCGTAAGGAGAAAATCATGGAAGGCGATATCGCTCAACTCGGTCAATTCGTCGGCGCCGGTCTGGCTGCCATCGGCTCCGGCGCTGCCGCTATCGGTGTCGGCCACGTTGCCGGCAACTACCTCGCGGGCGCCCTGCGCAACCCGTCGGCTGCTGCTTCGCAGACCGCTACCCTCTTCATCGGCCTCGCTTTCGCCGAAGCGCTCGGGATCTTCTCGTTCCTCGTAGCACTTCTGCTGATGTTCGCCGTCTAAGACCAAAGACGTGTCCTTACGGTCGGGGCGCGCGGACCAATCCGCGCCCCCGATGACACTTTCAGGTCCGACGGAGAGACGAGATGGCAAGCGGAACGACATCGGTCGAACACGCAGCTGATGCTGCCACGCACGGGGCTGAAGCCTCGGGTGCAGGTATGCCGCAGCTCGATTTTTCGACCTTCCCCAACCAGATTTTCTGGCTTCTGGTCACGCTTGTCGTGATCTATTTGGTGCTGTCGCGCATCGCAATCCCGCGCATCAGCGCGGTGCTTGCGGAACGTGCGGGCACGATCACCAACGATATTGCTGCAGCCGAAGAGCTCAAGCAAAAGGCCGAGGCCGCCGAGGCCGCCTATGAAAAGGCGCTCGTCGATGCCCGTACCGAGGCCTCGCGCATCGTCGCCGAGGCCAAGGCCGAAATTCAGGCCGAGCTTGACGTCGAGCTGCAAAAGGCGGACGCGGCGATTTCCGCCAAGACCTCCGAAAGCGAAAAGGCGATTGCCGAAGTTCGCGCCGGTGCCGTCAAGAGCGTGACCGCGGTGGCCAAGGATGCCGCCAAGGAAATCGTCTCGGCGCTGGGCGGCAAGGCTGATGCCAAAGCTGTCACCGCGGCTGTAACCGCCCGGATGAAAGGGTAATCAGATGAAAAAGCTCGCAACCACCGCGCTTCTTTCGCTGGCCGCCTCGCCCGCCTTTGCGGCTTCCGGTCCGTTCCTGTCGCTCAAGAACACGAACTTCATCGTCCTGTTGGCGTTCATCGTCTTCATCGGCGTCCTGCTCTACTTCAAGGTTCCGGCGATGATCGCCGGCCTTCTCGACAAGCGGGCCGACACGATCCGCGCCGAGCTTGAAGAAGCCAAGGCGCTTCGTGAAGAAGCCCAGACGCTGCTTGCCTCCTATGAGCGCAAGCAAAGAGAAGTTCAGGCTCAGGCCGAGCGTATCGTCGAGGCAGCTCGCGACGAGGCCGTGAAGGCCGCCGAGCAAGCCAAGGCGGATATCAAGGCTTCCGTGGTGCGCCGCTTGGCTGCCGCCGAAGATCAGATCGCCAGCGCCGAGGCCGCTGCTGTTCGCGAAATTCGCGATCGTGCCGTGACCGTGGCCGTAGGTGCTGCCCGTGATATCCTTACTGCGCAGATGACCGCGACCGAAGCGAACAAGTTGATCGACGACGCGATCGCAACCGTCGAAGCCCGCCTCAACTAGGGGGCTTGTCAGCAATACAAAAAGGCCCGGCGCTTCGGCGACCGGGCCTTTTCCATTCCGGGTTTCAGCGATTCAGCTCGTGTTCGAATCGCTTGCGGGCGATGGCCTCGTTGCGATCCGCTTTCTGCTGTTCGAGAAGTGAGCGCTCAACGAAATTCAGATGAGCTACGACGGCGTCGCGGGCCCCTTCAGGGTCGCGCGCTTGCAGGGCGTCGTTGATCACTCGGTGCTGGTCAAGGAGTGTTTGTCGCGTGGTGCGCTGCTTGAACATGATCTGGCGGTTGTAGAAGACACCCTCACGCAGGAGCTGATACATTGATCGCATCATGTGAAGCATGATGACATTGTGGCTCGCCTCGATGATTGCGAGGTGAAAGTCCGCGTCGAGCGCCGCCTCGTCCGCAGGATTGCGCTTGGTGTGCGCAGCCTCCATTTTGCGAAAGACTGTGTCGATCACCTTGAGGTCAGTCTCCGAGCCGAGCCGGGCGGCACGCTCGGCCGCGAGCCCCTCCATATCACGGCGGAACGAGATGTAATCGAAGAGCGCTTCGGAGTGACCGGCAAAAAGTTTGACCAATGCTTCCGAGAAGGCAGAGCCAAGAACATCTGCCACGAAGACACCGGCACCTGCCTTGCTGATCAAGAGGCCGCGGTCCTGTAGATCGGAGAGCGCCTCTCGCAAGGAGGGCCTCGAAACGCCAAATCTCTCAGAAAGTTCGCGCTCAGAAGGTAGGCGCTCGCCCGGGCGGAGAATGCCGCGCAAGATCAGCGCCTCGATTTGACGAACAACGCTGTGCGAGAGTTTCTCGGGTAGAATCTTCTCAAAGGGCATGGCGGCTCCTACCAATTGGTCAAAACATAGGACCAGAACCGCAATGGCTCAACAAGAAAGGGCCGCACAGTCGGCGGCCCTTTCTGGCAGATCAAAAAGTTCTGTTAGCCGTTCGGTGTGATGATGATCTCGACACGACGGTTCAGGCGGCGACCCTCGGAGGTCAGGTTGGTGGCGATGGGCTGATCCTCACCGCGGCCGAAGGAAACGATCCGGTAGGGCGACACGCCACCATCCATGAGCACAGAGGCCACCGCGCGGGCGCGACGCTCGCTCAGGTCCTGGTTATAGGCGGCGGTGCCGACGTTGTCGGTGTGGCCGACAACATTCACGGTGGAACTCGGATAGCGGTTTAGGTTGGCCGCGAGCGTATAGAGATCGCTACGCAGCGAGCCGGTCAGCGAGGCCGAGTCTGTCGCAAAAAGGATGTCTTGCGGCATTGTCACGATAAGCTGGCTGCCGGTGTTTACGATGCCGACTTGGCTGCCCATCTGGGCGCGAAGTTCGGCTTCTTGCTTGTCGAGCTGATTGCCGGCGATGGCGCCAATCGTACCGCCGATAATCGCGCCCTTGATGGCGCCGTCTTTACCGCCGCTCGAATTACCGATGATTGCGCCCATGCCGGCACCGATAAGTGCGGCTTGCTGAGCGTTGCGGTTGGGGTTGTTGGGGTCGGTCATGGTGCAGGCGGTCGCGGCGAGAAGCGCCGAGAGGGCGAGTGCAGCAGATGTTTTTCCGTAGGTCATGGGCAAATCCTCAATAGCACAGCCACGGGCAGGGAGCACCCGTGGCGTTGCATCAAAGATGACGCAAGTCTTGCCGCTATCCAATATCAGGAGCCGCCCATTGGCTTGTTCTCGCCTATCAGGCCTCGAGTCTTGCGCTCTCATAGGCGAGGATGGCGCGTTTCACCGGCAGGCCCCAGTGATATCCACCAAGGCCCCCCGATTTTCTGAGGGCGCGGTGGCAGGGAATCAAAAGGCTGATCGGGTTACGGCCCACGGCGGTTCCAACAGCGCGGACAGCTTTGGGATGTCCAATAGCCCCCGCAATATCCGAATAGGTCGTGACATGGCCCGAGGGGATGGCGAGCAGCGCTTCCCAGACCTTGATCTGAAACGGCGCGCCGATGAGGAACAGCGGCGCGCTCGCAGGGTCAGCGCCGAAGGCGGCCTCGACCCACGGGCGAAGTCTCTCGGCATTTTCGACGAACCGTGCCTTGGGCCAGCGGCTTGTGAGGTCGCGCATAGCGTGGTCCTCACCGGTCTCTGACGCAAAGCCGATGCCGCAGATACCCTTCTCGGTCCCCATGACAAGGGCAGAGCCAAAAGGGCTATCGAACCAGCCCCAAAATATCGTGAGCCCGTCGCCGCCTTTGGCATAGTCGCCGGGGCTCATCGCCTCCCAACGGACAAAGAGATCGTGCAGCCGCCCGCTGCCGCTGAGGCCCACGGCATCGGCGGTGGCAAGCGTGGTGTGCCGATCCCGCAAGAGCTCTTTGGCTTGATCAAGGGCTAGATACTGCTGATACCGCTTGGGGGAGATGCCCACCCATTGCGAAAACACCCGCTGGAAATGTGCGGCGCTGAGGTTCATCTCGGCCGCCAGAGCGTCAAGTGAGCGGGCGGCTTCAGGCCGCGCGTCGATCAGGTCGATCGCCCGGCGCATGATCTGAAAGTGATAGCTGCGTTCCTGTTCCATGCGCTGAGAATAGGCCGCTTGCCGCCCTGCTGCGACCCGATTCCTGCGCCAAAGAGGCGCTTGCCTGAGGCCTTTCGGGCGGGCATACCCGTGGACATGGCCAAGCAGCTTTCCTATCACAGGATGCGCGCGATATTCGAGCGTTTCCACGCCTCCGAGCCGGAGCCCAAGGGCGAGCTCGAGCACGTCAACGCCTTTACCCTTCTTGTGGCGGTGGCGCTCTCGGCGCAGGCGACCGATGCCGGTGTCAACAAAGCCACGCGCAAGCTTTTCCCGATCGCCGACACGCCGCAGAAGATGCTGGAACTCGGGGAAGAGGGGTTGACCGAGCAGATCAAGACCATCGGGCTTTTCCGCCAGAAGGCGAAAAACGTGATGAAGCTGAGCCGCATCCTTGTCGAGGATTATGAGGGTGTTGTGCCTAACTCCCGCGCCGCCCTGCAATCGCTGCCCGGCGTCGGGCGCAAGACCGCGAATGTCGTCCTGAATATGTGGTGGCATTTTCCGGCGCAGGCGGTGGATACCCATATCTTCCGCGTCGGCAACCGCACCGGCATCGCCGCTGGCAAGGATGTTGTCGCCGTTGAGCGAGCCATCGAAGACAATGTGCCTGCCGATTTCCAGCAGCACGCGCACCACTGGCTCATCCTGCATGGCCGGTATATCTGTGTCGCCCGAAAACCCAAGTGTGGCGCCTGCCATATCCGCGATCTCTGCGACTATGAGGACAAGACCCAATGAAGAAGTTTCAGATTGTCGGTATCGGCAACGCTATGGTTGATGTGCTGACCCGTGCCGACGAAAGCTTTCTTGCCGAGGCAGGGATCGAGAAGGGCATCATGCAGCTGATCGATATGGATCGCGCCGTGTCGCTTTATGGCGCGATTGGCCCAGCCAAAGAGATCAGCGGCGGCTCGGCCGCCAACACCATTGCCGGCATCGCCCATCTAGGCGGGCGCACGGCCTATGTCGGCAAGGTCAAAGACGACCAGCTCGGCGCAATCTTTGCCCATGACTTGCGGGCGCAAGGCGCTGTCTACGAAACCTCGCTCGCCCCGAAATCGGCCGAGCAGGAAACCGGGCGCTGCATCGTTGTCGTCACCCCTGATGGCGAACGGTCGATGAACACCTATCTCGGCGTGACCGAATTTCTCGAGCCCTCGGATATCGACCCCAAGATGATGGCCGATGCCGAGTGGATCTATCTTGAAGGCTATCGCTTCGACGGCCCTGACAGCCACGCCGCCTTCGCCAAGGCGATCAACGCCTGCAAGGGCCACGGCGGGCGAGTGTCGCTAACCCTATCTGACCCGTTTTGCGTCGAGCGGCATCGTGATGCTTTCCGCATGATGATCCGCGAGGATGTCGATCTTCTGTTCTGCAATCGCGCGGAAATCTTGTCGATGTACCGCACAGACGATTTCGAAGCGGCTCTGGCCGCCGCCGCCCTCGAGGTCGAGATTGTCGCTTGCACCGATAGCGAGAGGGGTGCCCATATCCTTTCGGGCGGCAAGCGCTGGGACGTGCCGGCGATCCCGACAGATATCGTCGATGCCACGGGCGCGGGCGATCTTTTCGCGGGCGCCTTCCTCTGGGGCCTCACCAACGGGCATGATCTCGAGACCTGCGGCCGTATGGGATGCGTCGCGGCGTCCGAAGTGATCAGCCACATCGGCGCGCGCCCTGAGGCGGACCTCAAGGCGCTGTTCGCCAAGCACGGGCTGCTTTAGCCCGCGTCGTCCAGCATCAGGCCAAGCTGACGCCCGCCAAGGATGTGCAGGTGATAATGCGGCACGTCCTGCCGCCCGTGTTTGCGGGTGTTCGAGATCGCTCGGAATCCTTCCTCGACACCGGTGATCCGGCACACCTCAGCCACAGCCCGCATGAAGCCGAGATGTTCCTCAGCGCTGGCATCGCGGGCAAAGTGATCAAGGCTGACATAGGCCCCTTTGGGGATCACCAGCACATGGACAGGGGCCTGCGGCGCGATGTCGTGAAAGGCGAGCGCGTGCTCGTTTTCAAAGACGGTCTTGTTCGGAATCTCGCCGCGCAGGATGCGGGCAAAGATGTTTTGCGGATCGTAGGTAAAGTCCATCTGGGTCCTCAGTCGTCGAAAAGATGATCAGTCTGGGCAATCTTGCGTGCTTCGTCCTGCGAGATTGACAGGAAAGCCTCAAGAGCGGCGGTATTTTCGTCTACCGATGCGGTCTGCCGAAGACGGTGGTAATTGGCAAAGCCGGCATCGCGGATACGTTCGGATTCAAACACAACATCATATCGGATCGTCGGCAAGAGCCGTGCCAGCGTGTCGGGTGTGGTTTCGTCTCCGGCAAGGCCGACACGGCGGGCGTGGCCGCTGAGATAGTCGTCCGTAAACTCGGACTCGATTTCGAGTAGGCGAGTTTTGGAGCGATCCGAGAAGAAGTCCTGGATCAGGTCGATCGACGATGTGTCGAGACAGATCACCAGCCGGTCGGTGGCATAGTAATCAAACAGCATCCGCATCAGGGCGCGGCGATGTCGTGTCCGTTTGCCGAGGGACGTTTGAATGCCGCCGAGATCGGGAAGAGGCGTGGATTCCTCGTTGAAGAGATAGGCGATCCCCTGAATCCCTGTGTTCTGCCGGATCGACTCTAGCAACCTCTTGCCAACGTGCCATTTTTTGGAGGCGATGATCAAAAGCTCGCGATCACGCCCGAGGCTCCCTTCCGACTCCCAGAACCGCGCGGCAAAGCGCCGACCGATCCGCCCGCGCCCTGTGAGAAATTTGAAGAGGCTGCGTCCTTCGTCTGAGATCCGGAAATCCGTCCGCCCAGAGGCATAGAGCCTCCCGAGCCGTTTCTTGAGCTCCTTGGCCTCGGGGCTGATTTTGCGGGCAAAGAGCGAATCCTGCCCAAGCAAGAGATCGTAGTGATCATTGCAGAAGACGACCGGCATTCCGTAATCGGTAAACATCAGGAAGGTCAGCGTTCTGGTGCGGATCTCGGCATCGGGGACAAGATGACGAACGAGGGTCTGAAAGAACGTCTCGTCGGGGATCCAGGTCGTTCGGAAAAAGCGCATCACATCGGGGCGTTTGCGGGTAAACTCGACGATCCGCTCGACCGTCAGGCGCCGCAGGCACCACCACTGGCTACCAATCTGGACCTCGATATCCTTGGGGATAGCGCGCTTCAGGCCGAGCCAACGTTGGGCCCAGAACGACCAATAAAAGAGCTGCTTGTGCTTTCGCTCGTTGAACCAGTGCCGATAGATCAGCCGATCCTCTTTCATGCCGGTCTTGATCCAGTCACTGGCAAAAAAATCAAAGCTTTCGATAAAGTCGGCGTCTTCTGCATCTAGAAATGCGTGGGCGTATTCGGCCGATTTGATGGCCATACAATCGCCCGAGAGCATATAAAGATGGGTCGCCCTAGGAAACGCCTCTAGAGCCGTCTCGGCAGCGTTGAGTGTGGCTTGAACCAGGCTCCACTCTCCCCAACCGCATCTTTCCCGTTTCTTGGCAAAAACGACGTTTGGATTGTTGGCCAATCCCCGCTCGATCTTTTCAAAATCGCTCGCGCTCGAATTGGCATCGAAGTGGATCGAGATGTAATCCCCAACGGCCGTAAGCATTTCGGCCTGCTGGATAACCGCTTCGGGATCTTTATGGCAGAGGAGGATGAAGGCGATCTTTGCCATTTCCGAAACAATTACCTGATCGAGGGCCTGTCAGTTTCTTCTTGATAGACTGAACAAACGTTGAATAAACACCCTTAGTTTGTTCTGTTGGGTTAAAGATCATAAGGCAAGTGCCACGGCAACACGCTGATCGGCAACGGAGTTTGAGGCAGATGGGATTTCCAGGCACCTGGATGACCGAAAGCGAGAGCATGGTCTATCGCGTTGTTCCAAAGTGTGCGTGTTCGACGATCGGCCAGATCATGTTCTATTCGGACCATGGCCGCTTTTTCGATGGTGATATCCACGACTCGACCGAAGGCCTGCATAAATGGGCGCAGGAAGCGAGCCAGCCTCTGATCGAGGCCAATGTCAAAGCCCACAAATCGCAGACCTTCACCTGCGTGCGAAATCCCTACACGCGTATCCTCTCGTCTTTTTTCGACAAGATCTGCGGCATCCAGCGCAACGGCAAACGCTATCGCGGCAACCTCGTGCCGATGCTGATCCAGAAATACGGGATCGAGGTCGG
>JBFEXG010000084.1:0-9298 GCA_041546005.1 Paracoccaceae bacterium | reverse complement strand
GACGAGATCCTCGAGCTT
Organism: Paracoccaceae bacterium; assembly: GCA_041546005.1. Classification (GTDB taxonomy): domain Bacteria; phylum Pseudomonadota; class Alphaproteobacteria; order Rhodobacterales; family Rhodobacteraceae; genus RFZI01. The sequence continues at coordinate 9,280 of JBFEXG010000084.1, read as the reverse complement.
GGCCTAGACGCCGCCTTTGAAGACGGCATCTGTTTGATTGAGTGGCCCGACCGGCTCGGAACGGCCGCCCCGACCGGGGCTCTCAGGCTGAGTCTTTTACAGGAGGGTGACGGCCGCATCGCCCAATTTGAGGGGCCCGACACTTGGATCGCGCGATTGCGGAGAGGGGGCGCACTTGGCTGACTTTCGCGCAAGCCCCCGCCTTTTTGCGCTTCCTCCCGGGGTCGATTTTGCACGGGCGCTCGTGGGTGGGCTCCTGAGCCGCTACGGCGCCCTTCCGCCCGAGGAGTTTGCTCGAATCCGGTTGATCGTGAATACCGAGCGGATGCGGCGGCGGGTTACGGAGATCCTCGCTTCCGGTCCGGCGCGGCTTCATCCCAGAATCGAGACGCTCTCTTCGCTTCTTGGCGGGCCCGAGGCCCTTGGGTTTCCGCAGCCGGTTTCGCCATTGCGGCGGCGACTTGAAATCTCGCAATTCGTGGATCGGCTCTTGGCTGCCGAACCGAACCTTGCCCCTCGCGCAGCCCTTTTCGACCTCTCGGATAGTCTGGCCCGCCTATTCGCGGAAATGCACGGCGAAGGCGTGACGCCTGAGGCGCTGCGTGGCCTTGATGTCAGCGATATATCGGGCCACTGGGCGCGGGCGCTCAGGTTTCTGGATATCGTCACCCCATTTTTCGAGAGCGTAGAGGAGACGCCCGACGCCGAAAGCCTCCAGCGTGCGTTGTTCTCGTCTCTTGCCGAGAAGTGGCAGGAAAACGAACCCTCCGATCCGATCATCCTTGCCGGCTCGACCGGCTCACGCGGCGCAACCCTGATTTTGATGGAGGCCGTGGCGCGGCTATCCAAGGGCGCGGTCGTTCTTCCCGGCTTTGATTTCGATCTGCCCGAGGCCGTCTGGCAGGGCATGGGCGAGGCTCTGTATTCCGAGGATCATCCTCAATACCGGTTCAAGGTCGTTATGGATCGGCTGGGGCTTGGAAAAGCCGATGTTGCGCCTTGGTTTGACGCGGCCGCGCCCAACCCAGAGCGCAACAGGATCATTTCGCTTGCCCTTCGGCCGGCCCCGGTGACCGACCAGTGGCGCATCGAGGGCCCGCGTTTTTCGGACCTGAAGAAAGCTATGGCCGAGGTGACGCTGGTCGAGGCGCCGAGCCCCCGCGCCGAGGCAGAGACCATCGCGCTTAGGATGCGGCTGGCGATTGATGAGGGCAAAACCGCGGCGCTGATCACCCCCGACAGGATGCTGACCCGCCAGGTCGCTGCGGCGCTCGACCGATGGAACATCGCCCCCGACGACAGCGCCGGCCAACCGCTGCACCTTTCGCCGCCGGGCAGGTTTCTGCGGCACGTTGCCGATCTTCTGGCCGCTGATCTAACTTCGGAATCACTTCTGGTTCTTCTCAAACACCCCCTAGCCGCAAGCGGCGAAGACCGTGGCAACCATCTGGTCTGGACCCGCGAGCTCGAGCTTTATTTGCGCCGCAATGGTATCCCTTCGCCATCTCCGGACGATCTGCAGGCTTGGGCCGCGCGCAGCGGTGGGCCACGCGAGGGGCGGGATGCTTGGGCTCAGTGGGTCGTCTCGACATTCTGTGGCCTGCGCCAGGCCGACAAAGCACCACTTGCCGATCACCTTTCGCGGCACCTGGCCCTTGCCGAGGCGATCGCCACCGGCCCCGCAGGACAGCCAAGCGCCGATCTTTGGGACAAGGCCACAGGCCGCAAGGCAAAAGAGATTGTCTCAGACCTAGTCGCCAACGCCGATGCCGCAGGCGAGATAACGGCCGGAGATTATGCCGTTCTCCTTTCGTCGCTTTTGCGTGGCGCCGAGGTCCGAGATCGGGATTCCGGCCATCCCCAAGCACTTATCCTTGGGACGCTTGAGGCCCGCGTTCAGTCGGCGGATCTTGTGATCCTCGGTGGGATGAACGAGGGCGTTTGGCCCGAAGCGCCGGCTCCCGACCCCTGGCTCAATCGCCGGATGCGGGCCGAGGCGGGGCTTTTACTGCCCGAGCGGCGCATTGGCCTTGCGGCGCATGATTTCCAACAAGCGGTTGCCGCCCCCGAGGTCTGGATCAGCCGCGCGATCCGCTCAGACGAGGCCGAGACGGTCGCCTCTCGCTGGATCAACCGTCTGACAAATCTGCTTTCGGGGCTTAAAGAAAACGGCGGCGAGGCCGCCCTTTCAGACATGTGCCAGCGCGGAAATGACTGGGTTACGCGTGCGGCGGCCGAGGCCGCCCCGAAAGCCAAAATCACCCCCGCCAAGCGCCCATCTCCGCGCCCTCCGGCAGAACATCGCCTCACCGAGCTTTCGGTCACACAGGTGCAGCGCCTGATCCGCGATCCCTATGCGATCTATGCAGAGCGCATCCTGCGCTTGCGCGCGCTTGATCCGCTGACGCCCAGCGCGGATGCCCCGCTTCGCGGCACGATCGTCCACGAGATTCTGCATCGGTTTGTATTTGATGGTCCCGCGCCCGATGCGGATGGCGCCCGCACGGCTCTTTTGGACATTGCTCGCGAGGCGCTGGAGGCTAACTGCCCGTGGCCGACGGTGCGCCGCATGTGGCTGGCGCGGTTTGAAAAGGGCGCCGATTGGCTCCTTGAAACCGAGATCGAGAGGCGGCGCGACGGATCCCCACTGATCGGCGAGACGCAGGGTCATATCGAGATTGCCGCGCCGCCGTTGAAGCTCAAAGCCAAGCCCGACCGGATTGATCGCACCGAGGACGGCGATCTTGTCATCTATGATTACAAAACCGGAAAAGTTTCAACCGAGGCGCAGCAGATCGCCTTTGACAAGCAGCTCTTGCTGCAGGCGGCTATGGCCGAACAGGGCGCCTTTGCCGCCGCTGGCAAGGCAAAAGTGGCGAGTGCGGCGTTTATCGCTCTAAGCACGCAAAAGATTGTTCCTGCACCGATGGACTCCTGCCCGGTCGATGAAACCTGGGCCTTCTTTCTCAAGCTACTGCGGCATTGGGCCGATGTGAAACAAGGCTTTTCGGCGCGGCAGGCGATGACATCGACCAAAGACGCAAGCTACTATGATCACCTTGCCCGCTTTGGCGAGTGGAACACCTCTGATCCCGCCGTTCCGGAGGATTTGGCATGATCCGGGATGACGCGACGCTCCGCCAGATCGAAGCCGCCGATCCCCGCGCCTCGACATGGCTTTCGGCCAATGCCGGTTCGGGCAAGACACGAGTCCTGACCGACCGTGTGGCGCGGCTTTTGCTTGATGGAACCGACCCGCAAAATATCCTGTGCCTCACCTATACCAAGGCCGCCGCCAGCGAGATGCAGAACCGGCTGTTCAAGCGGCTGGGTGAATGGGCGATGATGGACGATGAGCCCCTGCGCCAAAGCCTTGGCGAGATGGGGGTCGAGGGCGCGATCCCCGATGCGGCGCTCGCTGATGCACGGACGCTTTTTGCCCGCGCCGTTGAAACGCCTGGCGGACTCAAGATCCAGACGATCCATTCCTTCTGCGCCTCGATCCTGCGGCGCTTTCCGCTCGAAGCCGGCGTGTCGCCCAATTTCGCCGAGATGGACGACCGTACGGCGGCACATCTGCGCGAGGCTGTGCTTGACGAAATCTCGTCTGGCCCAGACGGCGAGATCATCGACCGCATCGGTGCCTATATTTCGGAAGGCGGGATCGTCGAGCTGACGACCGAAATCGTCCGACAGCGCGACAGGTTCGCCGCCCGTCCAGACAAGCGCCACTTCAACCTGCCGGACCATGCAAATGAAGAGAGTGTTCTGTCGCTCGCCTTTCTTGGAGACGAGGCCAATCTCATCGCGGCCATTGTCCCGGCTCTGGCGGCTGGTTCGAAAACTGATCAGGAGGCCGCGAAAAAGCTGGCCCCGGTCCGAGACTCGACGTTGGGGTCGCTCGAAATTCTCGAGAACGTCTTTCTGACCGGCGGCAGCGCGAAAGAGCCGTTTTCCGCCAAAATCGGATCGTTCCCGACCAAGGCCACACGCGAGGCAATCTCGGCACTCATGCCTGCGCTTGAGGTTTTTATGGGCCGGGTCGAAGCGGCGCGAGGCGTGCGGATCGCCCTTGCCGCCTATCGACGGACAGAAGCCCTTCATGACTTCGCGGCTCTGTTCCTGCCGCTCTACGATGCGCACAAATTGGCCCGCGGGCAGCTCGATTTTGACGACCTGATCCGCAAGACCCGCGAGCTTTTGTCTGATCCAAGTGTGGCGGCTTGGGTTTTGTTCAAGCTCGACGGCGGGATTGATCATATCCTTGTTGACGAAGCGCAGGACACGAGCCCAGCGCAATGGGATGTGATCCGCCTTCTCACGCAGGAGTTTGCTGCAGGCGAAGGCGCGGCCCCCGACAAGACACGCACGATCTTTGTCGTCGGCGACAAGAAGCAATCAATCTATTCATTTCAGGGCGCCGATCCCGATGGCTTTGACCAGATGCAGGATCACTTCGGGGGTGCGCTCGGTGCGATAGGCCAAAGGCTGAACGCCCTGCCGATGGAACATTCCTTCCGCTCGTCGCCCGCGATCCTGTCGTTCGTTGATCTGGTTTTCCGTGGCGAACGCGCCCGCGGGCTTGACCGTTCGGTGTTTCACCGCGCGTTCAAAAGCGAGATGCCCGGTCGGGTCGATCTTTGGCCCTTGGTTACGAAATCCGAAGACACGCCCGACCATGACTGGCACGAGCCGGTCGATACCGTCAGCGAAGAACATCACGACCTGCGCCTTGCCCGCATGATCGCGGACGAGATCAAGCGCATGAAAGAGCACGAGAGGATTCCGGTCGAGATCGGTTCGGCCGGGACATTTGCGCAGCGCCGGATCACCGAAGGCGATATCTTGATCCTCGTGCAGCGACGCTCGCCGCTTTTCGGAGCGCTGATCCGCGCCTGTAAGGCCGCGGGCCTCGAGGTCGCTGGGGCCGACCGCCTCAAGATCGGCGAAGAACTCGCTGTCAAAGATATCCTCTCGCTTCTGAAATTTCTTGCGCTTCCAGAAGATGATCTCTCGCTTGCGGAGGCGCTGAAGTCGCCCCTTTTTGGGTGGAGCGAGCAGGAGCTTTTCACCCTCGCCGCAAAGCGGCCGCAGGGTGCGTATCTGTGGCAGGCGCTTCGGGATGCGCCCGACATGCGGCCCGATACCACCCAGATCATCAACGATCTGCGGCAAACATCCGATTTCCTCCGTCCGTTTGATCTGATCGCCCGAATACTCAATCGCCACGAAGGGCGGCGAAGCCTGATCGCGCGGCTGGGTGAGGAGGTCGAGGATGGGATCGATGCGTTGCTGTCTCAGGCGCTGACATACGAGCAGGCAGAGGTGCCAAGCCTGACCGGTTTTCTGGGTTGGATGGAGGGGGATGAGGCCGAGGTCAAACGTCAGCCGGATTCGGCCGGCAAACGCCTCAGAGTAATGACGGTGCATGGCTCCAAGGGTCTTGAAGCTCCGATCGTGATCCTGCCCGATACCGCCGATCGCCGGCCGCCCCGCGGGGGGCACATCCTTGCCGAAGGCGCTGTTCCGGTCTGGCGCATGGCGAAGGATCAAACGCCAGCCTCGATCGCGCCCGCTGTTGCCCGTGGAGAAGAACGCCTCTCACTCGAACGGAGGCGGCTTCTCTATGTGGCGATGACCCGCGCGGAGAAATGGCTCATCGTCGCCGGGGCGGGCGAGGCCAAGACAGAGGAAAGCTGGCACAAAGCAATATCCGATGGGATGGCTGCGGCGGACGCGCTACCGCTCGAGACGCCAGCGGGAGCGGGGTCTAGATATGCTTTCGGTGATTGGGCGTCGTTGCCCGATGCCACGGTTCGATCGGAGAACAAAGTCGACGTTGCTCGGCTTGATCTTGGCAAGGTTGAGGACCTTGCGCCCCGCAAAGTGACTATCTCGCCCTCCGATCTTGGTGGCGCGAAGATTTTGTCGGGCGCAACCGATGGGGAAGACAGCGAACGGGCCCTTGCCGCCGGAACTGTTCTTCACAAACTTCTCGAGCTTTTGCCGCTCATACAGGAGCAAGAGCGCGAAGCAGCGGCTCGCCGCATCTGCGATGGCATGGTGGAGACCGCGCTAGCCGGCGAGGCTGGGCCGTTGATCGAAAATGCCCTTGCTCTAATCCGCGATCCTTCGCTTGCCGGCATCTTCGCGGAATATGCCCTTTGTGAGGCGGCTTTTTCAGCCCATGTGGCGGCACTCGGCGATGCGCCGGTTTTCGGCACGATCGACCGTCTAGTCGTCGGTGCGGATGACGTTCTCGTGATCGATTACAAATCCAACCGCTCAGTCCCCGAAAGCCCCGAGCAAATCCCCGAAGGCATCTTGCGACAGCTCGGCGCCTATGCCGCTGCAATGGCCCAGATTTATCCCGGCCGAAAAATCCGCACTGCCATTCTTTGGACCGAAGCGCGCCGCCTCATGGATGTTCCGCCAAACCTTGCGGCTGCGGCGCTCGGGCGCGCCACCGTGTCTTGACCATCCCCGCGTCGGTCCCTACGTTCCGGACCCAACACATCCTCAGGAGAGAGCCGATGGCCACTGTAGCAGTCACCGATGCAACCTTTGACGCCGAGGTTGTCCAGTCGGACATTCCCGTGGTCGTCGATTTCTGGGCCGAGTGGTGCGGCCCCTGCCGCATGATCGGCCCCGCCCTTGAAGAGCTTTCGACCGAGATGGCCGGCCGCGTGAAAATTGCGAAGGTCAACGTCGATGAAAACCCGATGTCGCCCTCGCAGCTCGGTGTTCGCGGCATTCCGGCGCTCTTCATCTTCAAAGGCGGCCAGGTTGTTGCCAACAAGGCCGGCGCCGCCCCCAAGGCCGCGCTGCAAAGCTGGATCGAAGGCGCGCTCTGAGATCAGCTCAAGTTTCGTATGAAGGGCGCCTAAGCGGCGCCCTTTTTATATGGGCCAGCCGTGTTGGCGAAACTTGGTCAAAAGGTTCTCTTCGAAAGCCTCGTTGCCGGCGTTGAGCGAATTCAGTTTGAGGAACCAGTAGAGATAGCGGGCATAGTCCCGCTTCTGGCCGACGCTGGCAAATGCCTGTTCAAGACCGTCGCGCGGCACTGAACCGGCGATGTGCTGAAAATCAATCTCGGCAAACAATACTGCGGGCTTTTCAAAGAAATAACCCAAGAGCGCGACCGAAGAGTACTGCGTGACAACGAACCTGCAGCGAGGAAGGGCTTCCATCGATCCACCGCGATGAATTGTGATCCGCCTTTCCCGCGCGGCCAGCGCGAGAAGCGCCGCCTCGCTTTGGGGCGAAAGCGGTGCCTTGGGGTGCATGGTCACCAGGATTGGCAGAGTGCTTTGGGCGAGGGTCGCCTCGATCATCTCGAGAGGCGACATGGCCTGAAAATAGCGCTGGTCAAAGACGTTTCCCTGAAGAGGAACCAGAATGAAGCCGTCGTCGCCAACCGGCGGGGCTTCTGCAAAGAGCCGCTTCTTCCAGAAGTTGAAGAACCAGTTGGCAGGCCCGTCAGGCACGGAGTCCGGCTCAAACGGTTGGAGTGCGATCGGCCAAGTCCAACGCTGCGAGCTTTTCTCAATCCGCCAAAAGGCACCAACATAGGTCCGCCGACAGACTAGCGCCTTTTCATGTGCAGGAGAGCTCATGTGGTAAAGGGCATAGCCTTTTTGATGGGCCTCAAGCGCATAAGCGCCAAGATCGTCCTCGCGCAGATCAACCGACCAACCCGCGCCTTCGACAGCCCGGACGGTTCTGCAGTAGAAATTGTGCGTCCCAGCCTCGATCTGCCGCAAAGTGCCCGGGCCGGCGTAGATCGTCATCTTCTGGCTCGGCAAGGGGCGCTCCGGTCGGATTTCACCAAGGGGTTGCGGCATGGGTTTCGGGCCGCCATATCACTCTACAAATGGAGGCTGATATGTCGAAAGAAGATTTTCCCGGCTGGCATGGCACGACGATCATCGGTGTTCGCAAGGGCGGCAAGGTTGTCATCGCGGGCGACGGGCAGGTGAGCCTTGGCCAGACGGTGATCAAGGGCACCGCGCGCAAGGTGCGGCGGCTTTCGCCGGGCGGGCAGGATGTGATCGCCGGGTTTGCCGGATCGACCGCGGATGCCTTCACGCTTCTGGAGCGGCTCGAGAAGAAACTCGAGGCCACGCCCGGGCAACTCGCCCGCGCCTCGGTCGAATTGGCGAAGGACTGGCGCACCGACAAATACCTGCAAAAGCTCGAGGCGATGCTGATCGTCTCGGACGGCAAGGATCTCTTCGTCATCACCGGCGCGGGCGATGTGCTTGAGCCCGAGCATGACGTCACCGCCATCGGCTCGGGCGGCAACTATGCCCTCGCTGCGGGCCGCGCCCTCATGGACAGCGACCTCGACGCCGAAGGCATCGCCCGCAAAGCCATGTCGATCGCCGCCGATATCTGCGTTTACACCAACGGCAACCTGACCGTGGAATCGATCAGCCGCTAGCGGATGCGAAGCTCTAGATTGCTGGCCACCACGAAGATCGCCTCGCAGCGGTTGCCCGCGCTCTCGACTGTCCAGAGGTGCCCGAAATAGGTTCCTTGGGTGATTTTCTGGCGTGGGCCGATTTCGGCGTAGAGGACCGGCTTGCCGTCAAAGTCGATCCAGTAGAGCAGCATCGTGCGGTTGGCCGAGCGGTTTTCGACCGTAAACTCTCTTTCCGCATCGGAGCTGAGGGAGCGTATATTTCCGAAACTGCAGGCGCCTTCGGCGGCGGCTGGCGATGCCATCGTCAAAGCAAAAAGAATCGAAGCTAAAAGATGTTTCATATCGCCTCGCAAATTGGGGCTCCGCCCATGATTGGCCGGATGCCAGAGAACTAGCACGCCCACCGCCCTTTGCGACAAATTCTTGAGATTGTCGTCGCGCCTCCCTACCTGTGACAAGAACATTATGAGGCACCCATGACCGACCTGACCCCCCGTGAGATCGTTTCCGAACTCGACCGTTTCATCATCGGCCAGAAAGACGCCAAGCGAGCGGTGGCCGTGGCGCTGCGCAATCGCTGGCGGCGCAAGCAGCTGGGCGACGATCTGCGCGACGAGGTTTATCCCAAGAACATCCTGATGATCGGGCCGACCGGTGTCGGCAAGACCGAGATCAGCCGTCGCCTTGCAAAGCTTGCCCGCGCGCCGTTCATCAAGGTTGAGGCGACCAAGTTTACCGAGGTGGGCTATGTCGGGCGAGATGTGGAACAGATCGTGCGCGATCTTGTCGATGTCGCCATTCTCCAAACCCGTGAGCAGATGCGCAGCGAAGTCAAAGCCGCGGCCGAGCAGTCGG
>JBFEXG010000001.1:0-33309 GCA_041546005.1 Paracoccaceae bacterium | reverse complement strand
GAGCCCCAGCACATTGTCGCGCATCGTGCCATAGCGCACCGCAGTCGTGCCGCTCGCCCGCGTGGCCGCCATGCCGCCGATGCTCGCATTCGCGCCGGGATCGACAGGGAAGAAAAGGCCGGTCGCCCGCAACTCAGCGTTCAGCGCTTCGCGGGTGACGCCGGGCTGCACCCGCGCGTCCATATCCTCGGGGTTAACCTCCAAGACCGCGTTCATCCGCGAGAAATCGACCGAGATCCCGCCGCGAATGGCGAGGCCATGCCCCTCAAGCGAGGTGCCAGCGCCCCAGCCGATCACCGGGCAGCCATGCGCGGCGCAGATCCTCACCAAGGCCGACACCTCTTCGGTCGTGTCCGGATAGGCGACCGCATCGGGCGGGGTCAGGGGGAAATGGCTTTCCGATTGCCCATGCAGATCGCGATCAGACTTGGACCGCGTGATCCGATCCCCTAGAAGGGATTGAAGGGCGTCAATGGCGGTGTCGATCGACATGGGGGCTCATCTCTAGTGTCCGGGGCAGGTTAGTTGAGGCTGCCCGCAAGGGAAAGCGGCGAGAGGCATGGCAGAGCAGCTGGGCGGCTACTTTCGCGAGACATTCGGCGGCCTGCGGCGCGGGCTTGCGGATGGGCTGCGCGTCATGCGTCGCAAGGGGCCGAGCGAGGTCCAATTCTGGTTCATCGCCCTTGTTATCGGTGTGGCAGCAGCCTTTGCGGCGCTTCTTTTTCGGATCGGCGTTTCCGAGCTTCAATCGCTTCTCTACGGTACCGACAATGTCGCGCATATCCATCAGGAAGCTGCGCAGATTCCTTGGTACTGGCTTTTGGCGATCCCGATGGTCGGGGGGCTTGCGGTTGGAACCTTGCTGCACATCTTCACAGGCGATGGCCGAGTGCGGGCTGTGGCCGATGTCATCGAAGGGGCGGCGCTGCGCGAAGGGCGCGTGGCACGCCGCGCGGGTCTTGCCTCGGCCTTGGCGAGTTTTCTGACCCTCTCGACCGGAGGTTCAAGCGGCCGCGAAGGGCCTGTCGTGCATCTTGCGGCGGTCATGGCCACCTATGTCAGCCGGTGGATTCACGCCGATGGTGTCCACGGGCGGACGCTCATGGGATGCGCAGTCGCCGGGGCCGTGTCAGCGAGCTTTAACGCACCGATTGCAGGCGGGCTGTTCGCCCTCGAAGTGGTGTTGCGGCACTATGCGGTCACCGCCTTTGCGCCAATCGCCATCGCGGCGGTGGCAGGGACTGTGGTGAGCCGCCTTGTCATGGGCGATGTGACCGAGTTTTTCCTCTCGCCTAATACCGAGCTTGGTTTCTATTTCGAACTTCCGGCCTTTGTTGTTTTGGGCCTCTTCTCCGGCCTTGTTGCCGCGGTTCTGATGCGCTCGATCTTCTGGGCGGAAGGGCTCGGCGATGTGCTTCAGGAGCGGCTGGGTTTCCATCGTATCCTCCGGCCGGTTCTGGCCGGAGCCATCCTCGGCGGTATCGCGATCTGGTGGCCGCATATCATCGGTGTCGGATGGGGGGTGACCTCGGAAGCGATCACCGGACGCATTCTCTTTTGGCAGGCGGTGGCATTCGTCGTGGTGAAGATCATCGCCGTTGCGGTGACGATGGGCGGACGCATGGGTGGCGGGGTCTTCAGCCCCTCGCTGATGGTCGGCGCGCTGGCTGGACTGGCTTTCGGGCATGTGGCAACCGGCCTCTTTCCAGAAGGTTCGAGCCCCGCGACGCTCTACGCACTTGCCGGCATGGGCGCTGTGGCGGCCGCCGTGCTTGGCGCGCCGATCTCGACGACTCTGATCATTTTCGAACTGACGGGGGACTGGCAAACCGGCCTTGCGGTGATGGTCGCCGTTTCGCTCTCGACCGCGCTCGCCTCGCGCCTCGTGGACCGCTCCTTCTTCCTCACCCAACTCGAACGTCGCGGCATTCACCTAGCGGCGGGGCCGCAGACCTATCTCTTGGGCAAGGTGCGCGTCACCAGCGTGATGCGGGCGCTTGGCACTCTGCGGGCGCCGAGCGAAGAGGTTTGTTGGGAAATGATCCGCGAGGGCCGCTATATCGACGCCTCCGATACCCTTCGCCAAGCGCTTCCCGATTTCGAAGAGACGGGCCTCGATTTCCTGCCCGTGGTGCGCATTCGCGGAGAAGACAAGACGCCCGACCTCTTGGGGGCGCTTTTCCATGTCGATGCGCTCCGCGCCTATAATAGCGCTCTGGCCGAGAAAGCCCGCGAAGAACACAACTAGCCTGGTCTAGAGTTCTTCGACCGCGACCCGCTCGGTATCAAAGGCGATATAGCAGGCGATCTCGCCCACCGGTTTCTTAGGCTCGGCATAGGTCCAGGCCGCGTCCTTGATCGGGCCACTTTTGGCGACGATCGTGTAGTAATGGGCCTCGCCCTTGTGAATACAGGTCGCGCGGGTGTCGGTCGCCTCGAGAAAGGCCATGGCGATATCGGAACGCGGGAAATAGATCACCGGCGGCAGATCGCCTTCGTTCAGCTCGAGCGCATGGTCTGTCTCGGCAAGGATCGCACCGCCAGCACGCACCACCCATGTGCCCTCGAGGGGCCGGATTTTGAAACGGTCGGGCATCTGCCCCTCCCCAGAATTGGCCCCTAGAGCGGAGCGCAGGCACCTTTGAGCCAGTCGAGCGCCGCACCGTCAAGGCGGGGGCCGATCTTGGCCAGTGTTTGTGCGTGATAATCGTCGATCCAGGCGCGTTCGTCCTGCGACAAAAGGCTCGTGACGATCAGGGCGCGGTCGAGGGGGGCGAAGGTGATGGTCTCGAACGACAGGAGCTTGCGCTGCGGATCGCCGCCTTCGATGGCCTCGCCCGCCTTCACGACGATCAGGTTCTCGATGCGGATGCCGAAAGCGCCGTTACGGTAATAGCCCGGTTCGTTCGACAGGATCATGCCCGGCTCGAGCGGAATGTCCGACACGCGACTGATCCGCTGCGGCCCTTCATGGACACAGAGATAGGCGCCGACGCCGTGGCCGGTGCCATGGTCGAAATCCTTGCCCTCGGCCCAAAGCGGATAGCGGGCGAGCGCGTCGAGATGGGCGCCGGCCACACCTTTGGGAAAGCGCGCGCGGCTGATGGCAATCATCCCTTGCAGAACGCGGGTATAGCAGCGCTTTTCGTCCTCGCCCACGGGGCCCACGCCCACTGTGCGGGTGATGTCGGTGGTGCCGTCGAGATACTGGCCGCCGGAATCGACCACCACCAACTCGCCCGCGTTCACGGGCCGGTTGGTCTCATGGGTCACGCGGTAGTGCATGATCGCGCCATTGGGGCCTGCGCCGACGATGGAGTCGAAACTGATATCGAGAAGCGCATTGGTATCGCGGCGGAAGCCTTCGAGGGCGGTCGCCACGTCGATCTCGGTCAGGCCGCCCTTGGGGGCCTCGGTGGCCATCCACGCAAGGAAACGGCTCACTGCCGCGCCATCGCGCAGATGCGCCTCGCGCATTCCGGCGATTTCGGTCTCGTTCTTGCAGGCCTTGGGCAGGACGCAAGGATCAGCACCCGCCTCCCAAAGCCGGTCGGCCGCGTCCATCGCATCGGCCAGCGCCTGCGGGCCGGAACGAGCATCGAGGAGCACCTTGCCTTCGCCCGAAGCGAGGGCCGTGGCGAAATCCTCTTCGTCCTGAAGGCGGACCTGGCCGCCCAGATGCGCGATCACCGCGTCAGCCTTGCCCGTGCGGCAGAAGAGATCGCAGGTGCCATCGGCATTCAGGATCGCGAAGGCATGGGGGACGGGGTTGCACTGGATGTCATGGCCGCGAATGTTGAGAAGCCACGCCACGCTGTCGGTCAGCGTGATCGCCGCCGCCGCATAGCCGCCATCGGTCAGAGCCTTGCCCAGACGGGCGAGCTTGGCCTCGTGGGCTTCGCCGGCATGATCCAGCGGATAGGCCTCGAAGGGCGCGCTCGGCGGGGCGGGGCGGTCGTCCCAGATGCGGTCCACGAGGTTGGCGATCGGGGTCAGGGTGATGCGCTTGGGGGTCAGCTTGGCGCGGAGCTTGGTGATCTCGTCGACGCTATGGAGCCACGGATCAAAGCCGACCTCGCCGCCCTTGGGCAGATGTTCGATCAGCCAATCGGCAAGGCCCACCTCGGGCCAATCGACCGGCGTGAACGCCTCGAGCGCCACTTGAGAGCGGACCTGCAACCGGTAGCGGCCATCGACGAAAACGCCCGCGATCTCTGGCAGGACGGCACAAAAGCCCGCCGAGCCGGTAAACCCCGAAAGCCAGGCCAGCCGCGCGTCACAGGGAGCGACATACTCGCCCTGGTGCGCGTCGGCGCGGGGCACAATGAAGCCAACCAGCCCTTCAGAGGCGATCTCGGCGCGAAGCGCGGCAAGACGGGCCGGACCCTGCTCGGGCGAAGAGGTGGATTCGAAAGATTGGAACATGACGACCCCTTGAAGTTCTTTCCACGGTTTTGCCCGTCTTGCCCTCGAAACGCCAGCGTCGAGTTTGAGGTTCGTCAGACGGTTGAGCCGTGGTAGGCTTGCTCATGGATTTTGCGAGCGTCGAACGGAACGAGTGGACCGACAGCGCCGTGGCAACGAGCTACGCCGAAGGGTTTGCGCAGGCGGCCGAGATGTGTGTGCCGGCTTTTGTTGACCGATGCGGTGGCGCGATCGAGGTGCTCGATCTGTGCTGTGGCCACGGCATCATCGCACGGGCGCTGGTCGATGCCGGTATGAAGACGACGGCGGCAGATTTCTCACCCGCCATGCTCGAATTGGCGGCGGCCAGAGTGCCCGAGGCGAGGATCGTTGAGGCGGACGCAATGGCGCTGCCTTTCGACGATGAAACTTTTGATGCGATCACCATTGGGTTCGGTATGCCTCATGTCCCTGATCCGCCGCAGGTTTTGCGCGAGTGCTGGCGGGTTCTGCGGCCAAGAGGGCGGCTCGTCTATTCGGCGTGGCGAGGGGCAGAGGCCAAGACAGCGATGGTCGGGGTTTTTCAGGCGATCGCCAAGCACGGCGACCCTTTGGTAAAGCTGCCGCCGGGCCCCGGTGCCTCGGACTATATCCAGCCGGAAATTGGGGGGCCGGCGCTCGCGGCGGCGGGATTTGCAGATGTCTCATACGACACCGTTCCCAGCAAATGGATCACCGACGATCCGGTCGCCCCCTATGACTACTTCCTGAATGGAACGGCTCGGGGCGGCTTCCTTTTGCGGCGACAGGGGCCGGATCACGCCAAAGCAATCCGTGCCGCGGTCGTGGAATGGGTCGAGGAGAACTGCCCCGCCGGCCCGCCGTGGCACATACCCATTCCGGCAGGAATCGTCACCGCAACAAAGGCTTAGCCGACCTTCTTCATCCCCAGAACACGCGCGCGTTTGCGCGGGTCGCTGTCGAACAGGCCGGCGAGTTGTTCGGTCATCGCGCCGGCGAGTTGTTCGACGTCGGTGATGGTCACGGCCCGCTGGTAATAGCGGGTCACATCATGGCCGATGCCAATGGCGAGAAGCTCGACCGCCTTGCGCTTTTCCACCATGGCGATCACGTCGCGCAGGTGTTTTTCCAGATAATTCGCGGGGTTAACGGACAAAGTTGAATCGTCCACCGGCGCCCCGTCCGAGATCACCATAAGGATCTTGCGCTGCTCGCGCCGCCCCAAGAGCCGCCGGTGCGCCCATTCGAGCGCCTCGCCGTCGATGTTCTCCTTCAGGAGCCCTTCCTTCATCATCAGGCCAAGGTTCTCGCGTGTGCGCCGCCATGGCGCGTCGGCGGACTTGTAGACGATGTGGCGCAGGTCATTGAGGCGGCCGGGCTGCATCTCGCGCCCTTGGGCCAGCCATTTCTCGCGGCTGAGGCCGCCTTTCCACGCGCGGGTGGTGAAGCCGAGGATCTCGACCTTCACGGCGCAGCGTTCGAGCGTGCGGGCCAGAACGTCAGCACAGATCGCCGCGATCGAAATCGGGCGGCCGCGCATGGAGCCGGAATTGTCGATCAGGAGTGTAACGACTGTGTCGCGGAACTCGGTGTCTTTCTCGACCTTGAACGAGAGCGGCGTCGTCGGGTTCGCCACCACGCGGGCAAGGCGGCCGGCGTCGAGGATGCCTTCCTCGCGGTCAAACTCCCAGCTTCGGTTCTGCTGCGCCTGCAAGCGGCGCTGGAGCTTGTTGGCAAGGCGGCTCACCGCGCCCTTGAGCGGATCAAGCTGCTGGTCGAGATAGGCCCGCAAGCGTTCAAGCTCGGCCGCCTCGGCCAGTTCTTCGGCCCCGATTTCCTCGTCGAACTCGGTGACAAAGGCTTTGTAGTTTGGGTCAGCATCGGAAAGCGGCGCGGGCGGCGGCGGATCAAGCGGGGCTTCGCCCTCGGGCATTTCCGTCTCTTCGGTGTCTTCGTCGCCCGACATCTCGTCGAGCGTCACCTGCGCCTGGCTCTCGTCCTGCGTCTGTTCCTGTGATTGTTCGGGGTTGGCCTCGGCCTCTTCGCCGTCGCTATCGTCCTCGCCCTGATTGTCCTGCTGATCCTCGTCGGCGGCCTCGTCCTGCGCCTCGTCGTCCTGATCGTCGTTCAGGTCGGGATCGTCGCCCAACTGATCGCCATAGCCGAGATCAGAGATGATCTGGCGGGCAAAGCGGGCGAAATCTTTCTGGCTCGACAGCGCATCTTCAAGGCCATCGAGCGTGCCACCCGCCTGATCCTCGATAAATCCGCGCCAGAGCTCCATCACATTGTCGGCGCCAGCGGGCAGGGGGCGCCCCGTAGCAAGGTGGCGGATCAGATAGCCTGCGGCGGTCGCCAAAGGCGCGTCCGAGGCTTGGGTGATCTGGTCATAGCCCTTGCGGCGGGCCTCGTTGGCGATCTTGGCGTCAATGTTGCCGGCGGTGCCGGGCATATAACGCGCGCCCACGGCCTCGACGCGGGCGTTTTCCATCGCGTCGAAGAGGTCGCGGGCCATCTGGCCTTGCGGGGCATAGCGGGCGGCGACTGCATCGTCGTGGAACTTGCGGCGCAGCGCAAAGGCATCCGCCGTGCCACGCGCCAGCAAGACCTCTTCGCGGGTCATCCGGCGCGAGACCTGCGGCAGGCGCACGGTATCGGCGGTCATCCCCGGCGGATCAACCGAATAGCTGACCGTCAGATCAGGATCGTCCGCCATGACCTTGGTGGCCTCGGCGAGCGCCTTCTTAAACGGATCAGCCGGGTTGTCGGAGGGTTTGTTCACTCGAGAAGGCCGCGCGTTTCGTCATAGTTTTCGGTGATCCCCTCGCAAAAGCTGCGCGAGAAATCGATCATCATCTGCGCGGTCATGCTCTCGGCCTGTTTTCCGAAGGACTCGACTAGCATATCCGCCGCAGGCTGGAGCTTTTCGGTCAGCGCCTCGGTCTCCTGTTCAGAGATATTGGCGGCCAACTGAAGGAAAGCAGCAGCAAGTGCGCTTTCCTCGGCTCCCGTGGCCTGCTGCTCGGCCATATAGAAGGTCGCGCAGAAGCCAAGCTGCTGATCCTCGGGCAGGCTGTCGAGCCCCTGAGCCGAGGCGACAGTGGCCGAAGCGGCAAGGGCGATGGCGGCGGGCAGTTTAGCCCAACGAGAGAGATGCAGCACTTTCGGGAAGCTCCTCATCAAAGCAACGCTGATAAAACTCGGCGACGGTCTGGCGCTCCAGCTCGTCACACTTGTTCAGGAAAGACAGGCGGAAGGCATAGCCCACATCGCGGAAAATCTCGGCGTTCTGGGCCCAGGCGATGACGGTGCGCGGGCTCATCACGGTCGACAGATCGCCGTTCATGAAGGCGGTGCGGGTCAAGTCAGCGACGGTCACCATCTGGCTGATCGTCTTGCGGCCCTTGTCGGTGTTGTAATGCGGCGCCTTCGACAGAACGATCGCGGTCTCGGCATCGTGGCTGAGATAGTTCAGCGTGGCGACAAGCGACCAGCGGTCCATCTGCGCTTGGTTGATCTGTTGGGTGCCGTGATAAAGGCCCGTGGTCTCGCCAAGGCCCACGGTATTGGCTGTGGCGAACAGGCGGAAATAGGGGTTGGGCGTGATGATCTCGTTCTGATCCATCAGCGTCAGCTTGCCGTCATGCTCGAGAACCCGCTGGATCACGAACATCACGTCGGCCCGGCCCGCATCGTATTCGTCGAACACAATGGCGACAGGGTTGCGCAGCGCCCAAGGCAGGATGCCCTCGTGGAACTCGGTCACCTGCTTGCCGTCCTTGAGCTTGATCGCATCCTTGCCGATGAGGTCGATCCGGCTGATGTGGCTGTCGAGGTTGACGCGCACGCAGGGCCAGTTGAGGCGGGCGGCGACCTGCTCGATATGGGTCGATTTGCCGGTGCCGTGATAGCCTTGGATCATGACGCGGCGGTTATAGCCAAAGCCTGCGAGGATCGCGAGCGTGGTATCGGGATCGAACTTGTAGGTGGGGTCGATATCCGGCACGCGGTCGCCACGTTCGGCAAAGCCTTTCACCTTCATATCGGTGTCGATGCCAAAGACATCGCGGACCGAGATTTCTTCGGTGGGTTTCGCGTTGATATCGGTCATTCCGTCGGCCATGGGGGGATGCTTTCGTCTGGGCGTCTTTTCGGTGTTCGGGATGCACCATATCCCATGCGGCTGCAAGGGGAAGGGGTCGAGGCAATATATGGGCGCGGTGGCCGTATTGTGCCAATAGGGAAACAGAGCGTTGCGTGGGCCAGGGCTGGCCGGAGTGGCCCGAAAGCGGCACGTTGGCCCTATGATGTCTGCAACATTGACACCCAAGCTGCCCTCTTTGCGGCGCGTCGGCGACCAGCCGGGCGGCGGTTTGGTGCTGGCAAGCGCGCTCGTCCTTGTCAGTGGGGCCGCGATGAGCCTCGCCGTCGTCTTGCGCCTTTCGGGTGGATCTTTGTCTTTGTCTTATGGACTGTGGGTGGCGCTTTCGGGCGCTGTCGGCGCATGGGCTGGACTGGGAATGGCTTGGCGGGATCTTGGCTGGCCCGGCACGAAAGGGATCCTCTTGGCAGTGCGGGGAAGTTTTGTTTTTGCGATGACCAGTGCCATTGCCGGCGGCTCGCTGGTCCTGCCGATCTTTGGGACGATGTTCGCACCCTTCGCGGTGATCGTCACGTTGACGGCCATACCCGCGGCGGCGGTCGGCCTTGCGGCGACGCTCGCCCTTGTGCACCGCCGGTTGTTGCTTTGGCGCGCGCGAGGCGCGACGTTCTAGTCGGCGAAGTGACGGCTGACCTTGATCTGATCCCAGGCCCAGACCACCTCGGCCAGTTGCTCTTCCTGGCTCCGGTCCCCGCCATTCATGTCGGGGTGCAGAACCTTGATCAGCGCCTTATAGCTCTTGCGGATTTCGGCCTTGGTCATGTTGTCCTTGACCTCGAGGATATCCACAGCGCGGCGTTCAGTCGGCGGTAGGCGGCGTGTGCCGGTGACATTCTTGCCGGGATTGCGGGTGGCGTTCTCGCCCAAGACCTGATGGGGATCATCAACCCCAAGCCTCGCCCAAGCGCGCTGCTCTTCCGAGCGTTTGCCGAAAGGCTTGGTGGGACGTTCCCAAACCCGATCCTTGTCGACCTGCTCGAGAAATTCCTGCTCCGTGGCCCCGTCGAAGAAATTCCATTTCAGGTTATACTCGCGAACGTGGTCCTTGCAGAACCAGAAGTAGTCATCGAGCACGTCAGGCGATTTCGGCGCGCGATATTTGCCCGCCTCCTCGCAGCCCGGATGGTCGCAGACACGGTTGGATGTTTCGAAAGCACCAGACATCCCCCGCCGTCCGCGCGGGTTCTTCTTTTTCGAGGACGACACTGACATATCGAAACCAAAAGGGTCAGTCTTAGCCATGGGTACACCTTTCCGACTCGGACGCAGCAGTTTAAACGTTGAGACCGGAGATTGAAGAGGGCAGAGGAAATTTTATGGGAATTGCCGATCAAATGGCCACACGGCTGACCGAGGCCTTTGCGCCAAGCCTTCTCGAAATTATCGATGACAGCGAAAAACACCGCGGCCATGCCGGATATCAGGAAGGTGGCGAGAGCCATTGGCAGATTGTGATCGCCTCACCGGCCTTTGAAAGCATGAACCGACTCGCCCGACATCGCGCAATCCATGCCGCGCTTGGCAAGGATATCATCGGCCGCATTCACGCCTTGGCGATCGATATCCGCTGATCAGTCGGCGCTTTTGGGCTCGTCGCTCTTGGCGGCGGGCAGCGCCGCGGGCGGGCTTGCTTCGGGCGCGGCCAATGCGACGGGGGCTTCGGTCGCGGTTTCCGTCTTCGGGCGGCTGAAGATCAGAACACTGTGATAGGTCGTGCTGCGTCCGGCGATGCCGCTGCGCTCGTCGCAGGGCAGGGTGTCGGCCCGCAGATAGTTCCAGCCCTCTGCCGCCATCTCGTTGAACTTGGCCGTCAGCGCCGCAGCAAACCGGTCTTCTGCGGTTTTGAGACCCTTGGCCTTGGTGCCACGGCGCGGGGCTGGTTCGACACGGTATTCGGTGGTCTGCATTCTAGGTCTCAATGGTCATGGGCCGGGTTGCGTCAACCTAGCAAAGCCGGGGTGTCTGTCAAAGAATAGGCCGCCCGGTCGCTGCGGGCGGCCCAATTGGCGGCGGCCAAGGCTATTCGCTGGCTTCCTCAGCGCCAAACGCCGCGAGATAGGCCCAAAGATTTGCAGCCTCCTCAGCGGAGCGGACCTTGTAGGCCATTTTCGAACGGGCGCGGGCGTCGTCGAGTGTGGTGCGGAGCCATGCGGTCGGATCCTGCACATAGGCAACGAAAGCGGCTTCGTCCCATGCGGCCTCGGTCTCGGCCACTTTGAGGATCGATTCGCCATAGCGGAATCCTTCGAGAGACCCAATCAGGCGGCCCATTAGGCCATAGAGGTTGGGGCCGGTCTTGGCGCCGCGTCCGGCGACAACTTCGCCTTCGGGGCTCACGACCGAATGACATGAGACACACTGGCGGCCAAACGCAGTTTCGCCGCTGGCGGCGTCGCCTGTCGGCGCTTCCTGGGCCGTCGCAATCCCGGCAGCCAGCGCCACAGCGGCGGCAAATCCAAATTTCTTCATGATTGCTCCTAGAGATGCGACTCTTTGCAAGAGTGGCTGGACGGGCGGAAATTATCTCAAGAGTGGCCCGAATTGAAGCCCCCGTGCGGAATGGCCACGGACGCAGGCCGCAAAAGGGGCTTGGCAAGCGGAGAAGATTGCCGCAAAGCGCTGGCCCATGATCCAGAACCCGCAAATGATCCCCGCATGGGTGGATGGCGCGCTTGTGCCGCTCGACAAGCTCGATGTGCATCATCGCGGGATCAAGCATCGGGCTGTCAGCGTTTTCGTGATGGCGGGAGACCAGATTCTCCTGCAGCGCCGCGCGCTCGGCAAATACCACACACCGGGCCTTTGGGCGAATACCTGCTGCACCCATCCTTTGTGGGGCGAGGCCCCGCGCGACTGCGCCCAGCGGCGGCTTGAGGAAGAGCTCGGGATCACGGGCCTCGATCCGGTTTGGAAGCAAGAGGTCGAGTATCGGGCTGAGGTCGGTGGCGGAATGACCGAGCACGAAGTGGTCGATCTCTTCGTGGCCGAAGCGCCTGCCGATCTGAAATTTGCGGCCAATCCCGACGAGGTGATGGAAACCGTCTGGATGTCGCGCAAGGCGCTTGAGGCCAATATCGCGGCGCGGCCCGAAGCCTATACCCCGTGGCTGCGTATCTATATGGCCGATCATCCGGCGGCGATTTTCGGCTGAGCCTCTCCGACCTCGGACCTGCGACAATCCTGCGCCAAGGGGGGATGCGCCGCCGCGCAGGCTTGATTTTCCCCCTTTCATGGCTCAAACCCGCTCGGACCATATGAGGGAAAGACGATGACTCGGATCGACGCCAAATTCGCCAAACTCAGGGCAGAAGGCCGCAAGGGCTTTGTCGCCTATGTGATGGGGGGCGATCCGGATTATGAAACCTCGCTTGAGATCGTGAAAGGTCTGCCGGCGGCGGGTGTGGATGTGATCGAGTTGGGGATGCCGTTTACCGATCCGATGGCCGATGGACCGACCATCCAGTTGGCCGGTCAGCGCGCCCTTGCTGGCGGGCAGACCCTTGAGAAAACCCTCCAGATGGTGCGCGAGCTGCGCAAAGACGACAACGAGACACCGGTCGTACTGATGGGCTACTACAACCCGATCTATTCGCGTGGCGTGGACAAGTTCCTTGTCGATGCGAAAGAGGCGGGTGTTGATGGGTTGATCGTGGTCGATCTGCCGCCCGAGGAAGATGCGGAGCTGTGTATTCCGGCGCAGAAGATGGGGCTCAACTTCATTCGCCTCGCAACGCCGACCACGGACGACAAGCGCCTGCCCAAAGTGCTCACCAATACTTCGGGCTTTGTCTATTACGTCTCGATCACGGGTATTACGGGCGCGGCCAATGCGGTCGTGGGCGATGTCGGCCCCGAGGTCGCGCGGATCAAGGCCAAGACCGATCTTCCGGTGATAGTGGGCTTCGGCATCAAGACGCCGGACGCCGCCCAGACCATCGCCAGCGTGGCCGATGGCGCTGTGGTTGGCTCGGCCATTGTCGAGCGCATTGCCAAGGGCGACAGCGTGGCAGACATTCTGGCTTTCGTGAAAAGCCTTGCCGACGGCGCGCATCGCGCCTGATTTGGGGATTCTCCCAGTTTGGTTTAGGCTGTCCCTCTAGCGATTGGGGGGAAAGATCATGTCGGACAGTTCCAAGCACTCCGACGGGGGCTGCACCTGCGGCCATGTCCGGTATCGGATGAGTTCTGGGCCGCTGATTGTGCATGGATGCCATTGCACATGGTGTCAACGCCAGTCGGGCACCGCATTTGCCACCAACGCGATCATCGAAGCTGACCGAGTGAGCCTTTTGCAGGGCGAGGTCGAGGAGATGATGATCCCCTCGCCGGGCGGCAAGGGGCAGCTCATGGCGCGCTGCCCGAAATGCCGGGTGACGGTCTGGAGCCAGTATTATTTTGGCGGCTACAGGAAGTATTTCAAATTCATTCGAGCCGGAACGCTGGATGACCCCACGGCCATGCCGCCAGACGTCCATATCTTCACCTCGACCAAGCAGCCTTGGGTCATTCTGCCGCCCGAGCACAAGGTCGTTGAAGAATACTATGTGACCGAAGAGACTTGGTCGCCAGAGAGCCTTGAGCGTCGCGCCGCTCTGGTCAAGGTCGCTGTTCGGGACAAGGAATAGCGCGGGCAGGGGGCTCTGCCCCCTCCGGGCCTGACGGCCCGTTCACCCCCGGAGTATTTGGAGCCAAAAGAAAGGGCTAGAGCCCGAGCTTTTTGGTGACAAGCTCGTTGACCGCAGCCGGGTTGGCTTTGCCGCCGGTGGCCTTCATCACTTGGCCGACGAACCAGCCTGCAAGCTTGGGGTTGGCTTTGGCCTTTTCCACCTGCGCGGGGTTTTCGGCGATTACCGCGTCGACGGCGGCCTCGATTGCGCCCGTGTCGGTGACCTGCTTCATGCCGCGGGCTTCGACGATCGCTTCGGGATCGCCACCTTCGGTGTAGATGATCTCGAATAGGTCTTTGGCGATCTTGCCCGAAATGTCGCCCTTGGTGATGAGGCCGACGATCTTGCCGAGTTGTTCGGGGGAAACAGGGCTGTCCTCAATGGAGTGGTCTTCTTTCTTGAGGCGGCCGAAGAGCTCGTTGATGACCCAGTTGGCGGCGAGCTTGCCGTCGCGGCCCTCGGCCACCTTTTCGAAATAGGCGGCGTTGGCGACCTCGGCGGTCAGCACCGAGGCGTCATAGTCCGACAGGCCGAAATCGCCCATGAAGCGGGCTTTCTTGTCGTCGGGAAGTTCGGGCAGGTTGGCGGCGATATCGTCGACCCAGGCCTGCTCGATTTCCAAGGGCAGAAGGTCGGGATCGGGGAAATAGCGGTAGTCGTGCGCCTCTTCCTTCGAGCGCATCGAGCGGGTCTCGTTGCGGTCGGGGTCGTAGAGGCGGGTTTCCTGGCTCACCTTGCCGCCATCCTCAAGGATCGCGATCTGGCGGCGGGCTTCGTATTCGATGGCCATCTGGATAAAGCGCATCGAGTTCATGTTCTTGATCTCGCAGCGGGTGCCGAGATGCGAGAAATCCTGCGTCGCCTGATATTTCTCGTAGTCGCCGGGGCGGCAGACCGAGACGTTGACGTCAGCGCGGAGGTTGCCGTTTTGCATGTTGCCGTCGCAGGTGCCGAGGTAGCGCATGATCTGGCGCAGCTTGCCGACATAGGCGGCGGCCTCTTCGGGGCCACGGATGTCGGGGCGGCTCACGATTTCCATCAGCGCAACGCCGGTGCGGTTGAGATCGACGAAGGACATATGCGGGTCCATGTCGTGGATGGATTTGCCGGCGTCCTGCTCAAGGTGGATGCGTTCGATCCGCACAAGGCGGGCGGTGCCATTGCCCATCTCGACGAGGACTTCGCCTTCGCCGACGATCGGGTGGTAGAGCTGCGAGATCTGATAGCCCTGCGGCAGGTCGGGGTAGAAATAGTTCTTCCGGTCGAAGGCCGACCAGAGGTTGATCTCGGCCTTGAGGCCAAGGCCGGTGCGGACGGCCTGCGCCACGCAGCCCTCGTTGATCACAGGCAGCATGCCGGGCATGCCGGCGTCGACGAAGGCGACGTTAGAATTGGGCTCGGCGCCGAATTGGGTCGAGGCGCCGGAGAAGAGCTTGGCGGCGGTGGCCACCTGCGCGTGAACCTCGAGGCCGATCACCAGTTCCCAGTCGCCGGTGGCACCAGCGATGACTTTGGGTTTGGGGGCGTCATAGGTCAAATCGAGCATGGGGCACTCCTCGCGTCTTATCGCCAAGGCTTCTAGGACAGGGGCGCGGGCGGAGCAAGGGCGGTTGCATGGTGGTATCCCGTGGATTGGTCAGGGAATATGACCACGTTCCTGTTGCCGATCGGAAACTTTTGCGTTAGGTCGGCGCCAACACCTGCATACCAATGCATACAGCCAAGGGAGTCGGGCGATGGTCGAACGCGTAGTGAGAGCTGGAATGAAGGTCGCGGCCGAGCTGGCGACTTTTGTAGAAACAGAGGCGCTTGAGGGAACCGGCATTGGCGCCGATGCCTTCTGGACCGGATTCTCGAGCCTTGTTCACGACCTTGGGCCGAAGAACCGCGCGCTTCTGGCCAAGCGCGACGAGATCCAGTCCAAGATCGACGCCTGGCACATCGCTCATCGCGACCAGCCGCATGATCACGAGGCCTACAAAGCCTTCCTCGCAGAAATTGGCTATCTCCTCCCCGAGGGCGAGGATTTCCAGATCGAAACCTCGAATGTCGACCCCGAGATTGCTTCGGTCGCGGGCCCGCAGCTTGTCGTGCCGATCACCAACGCCCGCTATGCGCTGAACGCCGCCAACGCCCGCTGGGGCAGCCTTTACGATTGCCTCTACGGCACCGACGCTATGGCCGGCCCGATCCCCAAGGGCGGATACGAGCGCGGGCGGGGTGCGCGGGTTGTGGCGCGGGCGCGGGTATTCCTTGATGAGGCGTTCCCGATCGCCGGCACCAGCCACGCCGATGTGCGTCGCTATTATGTGGAGAAGGGGCAGCTTCTCGTCGATGATCTGCCGCTCGTTCACCCCGAGAAATTCGTAGGCTATCGCGGCCACCCGAAAGCGCCGCATTCGGTGATCCTGCGCAACAACGGTCTCCACGTCGAGCTCGTGTTCGACCGCGCCCATTTCATCGGCAGCCGCGATCAAGCGCTTCTGGCCGATGTGCGCCTTGAGAGTGCGCTTTCGGCGATCATGGACTGTGAGGACTCCGTCGCCTGCGTCGATGCCGAGGACAAGGTCGTGGCCTATCGCAACTGGCTCGGCCTGATGAAAGGGGATTTGGCGGAAGATGTCTCCAAAGGTGGCCAGACCTTTACCCGCCGTCTGAACCCCGATCTGTCTTTCCTTGATCCAAACGGCAAGGAAACCTCGATCAAGGGCCGTGCGCTTCTGTGGATCCGCAATGTCGGCCACCTGATGACCAACCCCGCAATCCTTGATCGCAACGGCGACGAGGTGTTCGAGGGGCTGATGGATGCCGCCGTGACGACACTCATCGCCATCCATGACCTCAAGCAAAAAGGCGGCAATTCGGTCAAGGGCTCGGTCTATGTCGTGAAGCCCAAGATGCACGGGCCGGAAGAAGTGGCCTTTGCCGACGAAATCTTCACCCATGTCGAGAAGATGCTCGGCCTGCCGCAGTTCACGGTCAAGCTTGGCGTGATGGACGAAGAGCGCCGCACCTCGGTCAACCTCAAGGAATGTATCCGCGCCGCGAAGAACCGGGTGGCCTTTATCAACACCGGCTTCCTCGACCGCACCGGCGACGAGATCCATACCTCGATGGAAGCAGGCCCCTTCAGCCGCAAAGATTTCATCAAGCGCAAGGGTTGGATCACGGCTTACGAGAACCAGAACGTCGATATCGGCCTCGAATGCGGCCTCTCGGGCAAGGCCCAGATCGGCAAGGGCATGTGGGCCATGCCCGACCAGATGGCGGCGATGCTCGAGCAGAAGATCGACCATCCCAAGGCGGGCGCCAACTGCGCTTGGGTGCCGTCGCCCACCGCCGCGACCCTGCACGCGCTGCATTATCACAAGATCGACGTCTTCGCCGTTCAGGCGCGTCTCGCCAAGGGTGGGCGTCGGGCCTATGTGGATGCCGTACTCGACATTCCGCTTGCCACCTACCGCAAGTGGAACCGCGATCAGATCATCCGCGAGGTCGAGAATAACGCGCAGGGCATCCTCGGCTATGTTGTTCGCTGGATCGATCAGGGGGTCGGCTGCTCCAAGGTGCCCGACATCCACGATGTGGGCCTGATGGAAGACCGCGCCACCTGCCGGATCAGTTCGCAGCATATCGCCAACTGGCTACATCATGGTATCGTGAGCCACGAGGACACGATGGCTGCGATGAAGAAGATGGCCGAGGTCGTCGACCGGCAGAACGCGGGCGATCCATTCTACCGCCCGATGGCCCCCGATTTCGACAGCATCGCCTTCCAAGCCGCCTGCGACCTTGTGTTCGAGGGCCGCGTTCAGCCTTCAGGGTATACAGAGCCGGTCCTGCATCGCCGCCGGCTTGAGTTGAAAGCGCGCGGTCACAACTAGGCAGGGCGTCATAGGGAGGACGACATGGCTGAGATTTCGATGACCAGAGCGCGGACGATCATCCGCAAGGCAATCGCCAAGGGGCGCGAGCTGGAGCTGAAGCCGCTTGCCGTCGTCGTTCTCGACAGCGGCGGCCATGTCAAAGCCTTCGAACGCGAAGACGGGGCGGCCCCCGGCCGCTTCGGCATCGCGCAGGGCAAGGCCTATGGCTCGGTGATGCTCGGCATTGCCGGGCGCGCCCAAATGGCGCGGGCCGAACAACAGGCTTATTTCATGGCCGCCATGAACGGTGTCTACGACGGCAAGGTCGTGCCGGTCCCCGGTGGCGTTCTGGTGCGCGACAAGTCGGGCAAGATCATCGGCGCGGTCGGTGTCACAGGCGACACGAGCGACAACGATGTGAAATGCGCCCTCGCAGGGATCGCAGCGGCGGGTCTGACGGGCGAAGACTAGGCGATTTCGGTTTTTTGCTGCACATGAGTGTGCGCTGATGCGAAGATCGCCCCTGTTTTCAGGGGGGTTCTGTGAGCATATACTTTGCTCAAAGATTTGAGTGAGGGATTATGTCTCGTCCGGTCATTGGCATTATCGGCAATTCCAACATCCTTGGCGACGAATATCCGGTCCATGCGGTCGGAACGATGAATTCCTGCGCGATTGCCCATGTATCGGGGGCGATGCCGCTGCTGATCCCCGCTGACCCCGAGATTGTGTCGGTGCCCGAGCTTCTCGAGGCCTGCGACGGGTTTCTGCTGACCGGCGGTCGCCCGAATGTCCATCCAGAAGAGTATGGCGAGGCTGAAACGCCGGCCCACGGCACCTTTGATCGCAACCGGGATGCGATCACCCTTCCGCTTGTCAGGGCTTGCGTGGAGCGTGGGCAGCCAATCCTCGGGGTCTGCCGTGGCTTTCAAGAGGTCAATGTGGCCATGGGCGGATCGCTCGATCCCGAGATTCGCGATCTTCCCGGGCGCGACAATCACCGGATGCCGCCGGATGGCACGTTGGCCGAGAAGTTCGCGCTTCGGCATAGGGTGACGCTGACGCCAGGCGGCCCTTTCGCGCGGCTCTTTGGGGCGACCGAGGTTTTGACCAACACCCTTCACGGACAAGGCATCCGCCGGCCCGGAAGAAGGGTGGTTATCGACGGGACCGCGCCGGACGGAACGCCAGAGGCAATCTATATCGAAGAGGCAAAGGGATTCTGCCTCTCGGTCCAGTGGCATCCAGAATGGAACGCGGCCAATGACCCTGTTTCGCGCCCATTGTTCGAGGCTTTTGGGCAAGCCGCACGAGAATGGCGTGCAAAACGTTGAACTACCTCTCGGTTGGGGTTATTGATTCTTACTAAATTTAAAGTTGAATTAATAAGAGCGGCAGGGTCTCGAATAGTATGAACAGAACCATCTTTGCCTCGCTCGCGGGTCTTTTGGCGGCTTGTTTGATCGGCTACTTGGCCTATTCCAAGCAATTGGCCGGCGGCGAGGGCACTGATCTTGGCGTTCCGATGGTGGATGTGGCGGTGCCCGAGCTTGGCCCGGAGGAGCAAAAGGGCGAGGTTGCGTTCATGACCTTCTGCGCCGAGTGCCATGGCAAAAACGCCGGTGGACGCGATGGCTATGGCCCGCCTCTCGTGCACACGATCTATGAGCCAAGCCACCACGCCGATATTTCGTTCCTCTATGCCCCCAAAGTGGGGGTGAGGGCGCATCATTGGCCCTTCGGAAATATGCCGTCGGTTCCGGGAATCTCGGATGACGATACAGCGCTGGTCCTGAAATACGTCCGCGCACTTCAGGCTGCCAACGGCATCGAGTGATCTGGCCGGATCAGATCCAGACCAGTTCGGCTTCGTGCGCTTGCAGGCAGCGCCGGGCGGTCTTGCCATAGCTTTTCGGAAGGGCCCTTAGATCGGGAAAGATCGCGAAAAGCTCTTCGCGGGCCCGCGGCTCGACAGCGGCAAGAGAGCGATCTGTCGGATGGAAACTCTCCGTCGGCGCGCCGTTTGCGTAGATCACCTCATGCTGGTCGAACATAATATGGATGTAGGTGACCTGCTGTTGGCGATCCCGCCGTACCGTGTCGCCGTCGATAAGGTTCTCGGCGGCCACGAGAACCTCGCTCTCGCCAAACAAGAGCTCGGCCCTATAGCCTTGCAGCAAGACCCGGTGGCGGGGCGAGACGACGAGATCGTCTTCCATCCCGGTCAGGACGCCTTTCTGGAGGCGGATCGGGGCGAACTGGCCAATGCCGGACACGCTCCGCGACTGAATCCAGCGGATCGGTTGCATCCCGTGATCCCGCGTCATGACAAGATCGCCAACTTTCAAGGTCTCAACCGGTCGCGCGCCGCGCGGAGTTGCGATCAGCGTCTTAGGCGTGAAACAGATAACATGATCGGACTGGTATTCCGTAATCTTGCTCAAGGAATACTCGTCACTCACAGGTTCGGCCTTGGCCTTGATCTCGCCCAAGAGCTCGCTTGAGTATTCGAACATTCTGGTTCCCACCATTCGTATTGGCCCGCACTCACATTGAGGGCGTTATTGATCCGTTTACGAATACCCAAGGCGTTTGGCGTCATTTCGTTTCAAACAGGGCCATTGGCGGGCGTTTTGCGGCGTTTTGTGGGCTTTATACCAATAGGTTGAAATCTTCCTTGAAAGGCAGCTTTCGAGCCCGCCGACCTGTCAGGCGGAAGAGGGCATTCCCAAGAGCGGGCGCTGCCGGAGGAACTCCGACCTCCCCGATTCCCGAAATCCGGTAGGCGGTCTCCAGAACCCTGACCTCGGTGGCTGGGGCCGTTTGCATCCGCAGGGCGTCGTAATCCCAAAAGTTCTGCTGCTCGGCGATTCCGTCCATGAAGGTGATCTTTTCCATCACGGCTGCTGAAAGGCCGAAAATCGCGCCACCCGAGAGCTGTGCTTCGAGGTTGCCGGGATCGAGCGCCCGCCCGACATCGGCCGCGATCCAGACCTTGTCGATCGAGATGCCGCGATCGCGCTGCGTGACCTGAACGACCTGCGCGACTGCGGCGCCGAAAGAGTAGGTAAACCCGATGCCAACGGCGGTCCCTTCAGGGCGAGGGGCGCCCCAATCCGACATCTCGGCCACGGCCTCGATCACCCCGGCCGATGGCGCATGCTCTTTGCGCGCCATCTCTAGGCGGAATTGCAGGGGGTCGCGCTGGGCGGCATAGGCCAGTTCGTCGATGAAGGTGTCGAAGAAGAAGCCGTTGTAGCTTGCTCCGACCGACCGCCAATAGCCGATCGGCGCGCCGGTGCGGGCGGTGAAGCCCGAAATCCGGTAATTCGGGATGCCATAGGGTTGATCCCAAGCTCCCGCGACAAGCTCGCGGTCGCCCATCTGCTTTTCGGTCGGGTCTGTGGGCGGTGAGGAGTCGTTGGTGAGCGAGGTCGAGGCGATCTTGCCGTCGAGCAGAACCGCCTGCCCATCTCGGACGACGCCACGGAACCGGCCCCAGGCGGCGGGGCGATAGTAATCGTTGCGCATATCCTCTTCGCGGCTCCAGGTGACCGAAACCGGCACATCGGGCATAGCGGCAGCAACTTTGGCGGCAAGGATTGTAAAATCGGCAACAGACCGGCGGCCATAGCCACCGCCCAGAAAGGGGACGATAAGGTCTACGTCTTCTGGCGGGATTCCGATGGCTTCTGCGGCGCGGTCGCGGGCGAGGATCGGGGCCTGCGCCCCTGACCAAATCGTTAGCTTGCCACCTGAGAAGAGGGCCGCCGAGGACATCGGCTCCATCGTCGTATGAGCAAGCCACGGCGCCTCATACTCGGCAGTTATCTCGAGGCCCTCTTGTGGTTTGTCCACATCGCCTTCGTCGCGCGGGGAGCTGTTGGCGGGGCGGTCAAAGGCCGTCAGCGCCAGCGCGTTCAGGGCTTCAGTTGTCTTGGGATAGATAGGTTCATCCCAGACAATCTCGGTTGCTTCGGCGGCTTGAATGGCAATCCAGGTGTTGCGGGCGACAACGGCGATGCCGCTGCCAAGGTCGATCACCTTCTCGACGCCTTCCATGGCCAAAGCGGCAGAAGCGTCGTAGCTCAGCATCTTTGTGCGGCGGGGGTTCATCCGCACCGTGGCAAATTTCATGCCTGGCAGACGCACGTCGATGGCGTATTGGGCGGTTCCGGTCACCTTGGGAACCATATCAAGCCGGGGCATGGTTTTGCCGAGATAGCGCCATGTCGAGGGATCGCGCAGTTCAACGTCAGGCGTTTCGATGCTTGCGGCCTCTTCGGCGAGATCGGCATAGGGAATGCGCCGCCCGTCGCGGGCGATGACTTCGCCCGAGGCGGTGCTCAACTCGCCAAGACCGACGCCAAGCCTGCGCGCCGCGACGATCTTGAGCGTCTCGCGCGCGGTGGCGCCGGCCATACGCATCTTTTCATAGCCATCGCGGGTCGAGGTCGATCCGCCGGTGAGTTGTAGGCTCAGAAGCTTGGCACCACCCCCCGCCAGATCGCGGATATAGGCCCCCGTCGGCCCGACCTTATAGGCCAGCCCCGGCACGGCTTCGCCGAAGAGCGCTGTGTTGAAATAGGCCTGAGCGGGAGGACCGTGGAGGACGGTGATATCCTCCCAGTCGACATCCAGTTCTTCTGCCGCGAGCGCGGCCCAAGTCGATTGCACCCCTTGGCCCATCTCGGCCTTGGGCGTGATCACGGTCACGCCCTCGCGGGTGATGACGACATATGGATTGAGCGGGATCGCTCCGTCCGCAGGCTCAAGCGGATTGGGCGGTACCTCCCGCCATTTGTAGACCCCGAAGGCCACGCCGCCAGCGATGGCCACGGAGCCCACAAGGAAACTGCGACGGGCAATTTTGCGGATACGTCCAGCCATAGCCTAGCCCTCCGCTTTGATGCGTGCCGCCGCATCGTGGATCGCGGCGCGGATGCGGGGATAGGTGCCGCACCGGCACAGATTGCCCGACATGGCCTCGTCGATCTCGTCGTCGCTCGGCTCAGGAATCCGCGCCAAAAGATCGGCCGCCTGCATGATCTGGCCAGACTGACAATAGCCGCACTGGGCCACCTGATGGTCGGCCCAAGCCTCCTGGAGAAGTGACAGATTATCCGGCGTGCCCAAGCCTTCGATGGTCACGATCGCGCCGGTCACATCACCAAGCGCCACTTGGCAGCTCCGCACGGCCTCGCCATTCATATGCACCGTGCAGGCCCCGCAGGCCGCAACGCCGCAGCCGTATTTTGTGCCTGTCAGGCCCAGTTCGTCGCGCAGAACCCACAGGAGGGGGACCTCGTCTGGAAGATCCACCCGATGGACCTTGCCGTTGATCAAGAGAGTTCGATTCATGCCTGCCTCGCGTTTTCCCTAAGAGGGCCTCATTGATACGCGCGAGGCAAGCCAAGAGATCACTTCAGGCGCCTATAGCGTTGTTCTGAGGTGCCAAAGCTCGGGGAAAAGTTCGACCGAGAGCATCTTCTTGAGGTAATCGACCCCGCCTGTGCCGCCGGTGCCGCGTTTGAAGCCGATAACGCGCTCGACCGTGGTCACATGATTGAAGCGCCAGCGGCGGAAGTAGTCTTCGAAATCGACGAGCTTTTCAGCGAGCTCATAGAGGCGCCAGTGCTTTTCCGGCGCACGGTAAACTTCGACCCACGCCGCCTCGACCGCCGGATCCGGCGCATAGGGGGCGGAGAAATCCCGGTTCAGGACCGCTTCGGGCAAAGGGAAGGTTTCGGAGAGAAGCCCCAGCGCCACATCGTAGAGCGAGGGCTTCGCCAGCTCCGCCTCGAGCGCGGCCAAGAGGTCGGGCCGGTGCGCGTGAGGCTTCAGCATATTGCGGTTTCGATTGCCCAGCATGAATTCGATGAGCCGGTATTGCCAGCTTTGGAACCCTGACGACTGGCCAAGGGATTTGCGGAAACGGGTGTAGTCCGAAGGGGTCATGGTCCGCAGCACATCCCAAGCGGAGTTGAGCTGCTCGAAAATGCGCGACACGCGGGCGAGCATCTTGAAAGCAGGGGCCGCATCGCCCGAGATCAGAACCGCGCGGGCGGCGGACAGTTCGTGCAGGGCAAGCCGCATCCAGAGCTCGGAGGTCTGGTGCTGGATGATGAAGAGCATCTCGTCATGCGCGTCTGACAGCGGATGCTGTGCGGTCAGGATCGCATCGAGCCCAAGGTAATCGGTGTAGGACATGCGGCCATCAAAGGCCATTTGCGCGCCATGGTCGGCGGGATTGATCGGGTCGGTCATCTGGAAACTCCTGCAGGAAAGAAAGCGAAAAGCGGTTCAACGCGAAGTGTTGCTGTCTTTCATGGCGCAGACCGCCATCTTCCGCCATGCACAGACCCACCCCGCTGGCCGACAGAGAGGCACGCCGAAAACTGTGGGTCCGGTCATTCCAGGCTGCATCGATCCAATCTCTGAGTGTCGCGCGTCACTCTGCCGTTCGTCAAATTTCATTGCAATAGCGCGGGACGCCGCCAATAGTTGGTTTGTAGGTAACGAGGGTGGGTATGATGGGACGTATTTCAGTATTTTTGATCGTGACATTCCTTTGGTCCTGGGGGCAGTGGTGGCCAGCCGTCCAGTTCTCGTCAGGCGCGTGGCAAGCGCCAGACGGCCTGCCAGAGTTTCTCGTGTCCGGCGCCTTTGCAGCTTGGGGGCCGTTGATCGGAGCGCTCGTCGCCTCGTTTGCGTTCGACGGGGGCCAAGGTGTTCGGCGGCTCTTGAAGAGGTTGGTTCAGTGGCGTTTTGCCGGTGTCTGTTGGGCGGCCGCGTTCTTGCTTCTCCCGCTCGTCATTGGCGGCGCTTGGGTTGTTGCCGGTCTGGTCGACGGTGCGCGCCCTGCGTCGGAAGCACTTGAAAACGCAGCGGTTCTGCCGATCGCTTTCCTCTACATCCTTTTGCTCGGCGGGCCGCTTCAGGAAGAAGCGGGTTGGCGAGGAACCTTGTTGGAGCAGTCTCAAAGCCGGTTTTCGCCGCTTGTGGTCTCGATTGGGGTCGGTCTGGTCTGGGCGATTTGGCACTTGCCGCTGTTTCAACTTCCGAGCGCCGGCATCTATTATGAAAAGCCGTTTTGGGGGCTCGCGCTATCGACCGTGCTACTCTCGGTTTTGTTGACTTGGCTCTACAACCGGACCAACGGAAGCCTCTTGGCCGTCATGATCATGCACGCATCGTTCAACTGGGCGCATTACGCTTTTCCGGCGTTGGAAAGCGACAGTGGCGGGTTGGCGTATTTCGCGCTTTTCGTCGCGTCTTGCGCCGCGATCTTGTGGATGAGCGGGCCTAGCCTTGGGAAGGCCCGTTCAGGCCCAGCGACATGAGATAGGTCTCGTAGATCTGACCTGCCGCCTCGTGCATGTGCTGCTTGTCCACCTGCCAGCCCTGCTTGAGTAGGAACTTGCGGGCTAGGATTGAGGCGCGGACAGTCAGGCGCTTCAATCCAGCCTCGCGGGCGCGAGCGAGCAGGGCTTCGTAGAGGGTCCGAGCGACTGCGGTCCCTTTTGCTTCTGGGATGACAAAGGCCATGTCGAGATAGCCGGTGTGATCGAGCGACATGAACCCGAGCATCGTTCCGCGCTCGTCGACCGCGACCCAAGCCCATTGGTCGAGAAGCTTGTCGGGCCTTTCCCAATTTGGCTCGACCTGTGGCGCCCAAGCCTCGAGCTGCGCCTCGGAGTATGCGCCCTTCGCTCCCTCCCGCACCGCGCGGTAGAAGACCTCGGCCATAGCGGCGCGGTCATCGGCGCGGTAGGGACGAACCTGAAAGGTCACGTCACGCGGGCTTTCTTGCGGTATTCGGGGCGGTCCCAGAGGTGGCGGTTCATCACATCCGCGATGATATCGACCGCCTGCGCCACGTCGCCCTCGTCAATGTAGAGCGGCGTGAAGCCAAAGCGCATGATATCCGGCGCGCGGAAATCGCCGATCACGCCGCGCGCGATAAGCGCCTGCATGGCGGCGTAGCCTTCCTCGAAGCGGAACGATATCTGGCTGCCGCGCAGGTTCGGGTCGCGGGGCGAGGCGAGGGTGAGCATCGGGCAAGTCGCTTCGACGCCTTCGATGAAGGCCTCGGTTAGTTCGACCGAGCGGGCGCGGATATCGGCCATTGTGGTCATGTCCCAGATATCGAGGGATGCTTCGAGCGCCGCCAGCGCCAGAACCGGCGGGGTGCCGACACGCATCCGCTCGATCCCGTGGCCGGGGCGATAGTCGAGGTCGAAGGCAAAGGGCGCCTCATGCCCGAGCCAACCGGAGAGGGCCGGGCGGGCCACCTCGGCGTGGCGCGGGGCGACATAGATGAAAGCGGGCGAACCGGGGCCGCCGTTGAGGTATTTATAGGTGCAGCCGACCGCAAAATCGGCTTTCGCGCCGGCGAGGTCCACCTCGGTTGCCCCCGCGGTATGCGCTAGATCCCAGATCGCCAGCGCGCCTGCGGCATGGGCCTTGGCCGTTAGCGCTTTCATGTCGTGCAGGCGGCCTGTGCGGTAATCGACCTCGGTAATGAGCGTCGCAGCCACAGTCTCGTCGATGTGATGGGCGATCTCTTCCGGCGCGACGACCTTCAGCTCGAGCCCACGCCCGAGGCTCTTGATCAGGCCTTGAGCGATATAAAGGTCAGACGGGAAGTTGCCGCTGTCCGACAGGATCACCTTGCGATCGGGGCGCATCTCGATGGCCGAGGCCAGCGCCTGATAAACCTTGATCGATAGCGTGTCGCCCATCACCACATGGCCCGGTTCGGCGCCGATCAGCCGGGCGATACGGTCGCCGATTCCGGTGGGCATCGCCATCCATCCGGCCCCATCGCGCCCGCCACGGTTCCAGCCGGTGATCAGCATCTCGCCCCATTCGTCCGTCACCGCCGAGGCCAGACGGCCAGCCGCCGCCTTGGGAAGAGGGCCAAGGCTGTTGCCGTCGAGGTAGACAACGTCTTTCGGCAGGTGAAAGCGGGCTTTGGTGGCGGCGAAATCGGTCATGAAAGTAGTTTTCCGCGAAATTGGGGGTGCATTGGCTATACAACGGTCTAGTCTGTCGTCGGGCCAAGGGAAAGGCCCGGTAGGACAAGCCGCCGCAGGGGGCGTTTTCCGTAGACATTCATCTTTTTGAATGTCTACCCTGCCCAGAATGGAGGAACAGGGGTTTGCTCAAGTGGATCGACATTCCACCCGTCTGGCTGGCGCTCTTCGGGGGCATCGCGTGGCGTATCGCCATCGCAGATCATTGGGGCTTGAGCTTTGGCGGAGCGTGGTCCGATTTTCTAGCGGGCATCCTGATCGGTGGCGGAGTTATCCTGATGCTTCTCGCGGTGGTCGAGATGCGCAAATGGCGCACGACGTTCATCCCGCACCGAGAGGCCTCGCATCTGGTACAGTCGGGCATCTTCCGCCGCAGCCGCAACCCGATCTATCTGGGCGATGTGCTGGTGTTGACGGGGTTCATCCTGAAACTCGACGCGCCCGAGGCCTTGGTTCTCGTGCCGGTGTTCTTCTGGTGGATCGAGCGGCACTTTATCTTTGCCGAGGAAGATCGGCTGCGGCGCAAATACCGCGCCGATTTCGCCCGCTACTGCGAGAAGACCCGCAGATGGCTCTAACCCAAAGTTCCGCATCGTCGTCGCGTCTGCGGCAAATTCTGCGCCGAAACGACGTTGCGTTGTGAAATGGACCCGCGTTCTCTAAAAGGGCGCGAAGCATAGTGAAGAGGGAGGTTTGCCCGTGAAAATCGGTGCACCAAAGGAAATCATTGAGGGCGAAAACCGGGTCGCCATGACCCCGGCTTCGGCCCGCGATCTGCAAAAGCTCGGCTACGAGTGCGTGATCGAGACCGGCGCAGGTGAGAAGGCCGGCTTTTCGGATGCCACCTACAAGGAGGCAGGTGTCGAGATCGTCAAGACTGCCGCCGCGCTCTTCAAGGCGGCCGACATTGTCGCCAAGGTCCGCGTGCCCACCGAGGCCGAGGTCAAGCGCCTGCGCGAAGGGCAGACGCTCATCTCCTTCTTCAATCCCGGCGCCAACAAAGAGCTGATGGAACTGGCGGCCTCCAAGGGTGCCAATGTCATCGCCATGGAGATGGTCCCCCGCATCAGCCGCGCCCAGAAGATGGATGCGCTGTCGTCGATGGCCAATATCGCGGGCTACCGCGCGGTGATCGAGGCGGGCAATAACTTTGGCCGCTTCTTCACCGGTCAGGTGACCGCCGCCGGCAAGGTGCCGCCCGCCAAGGTTTTGGTGGTTGGTGCCGGTGTGGCCGGCCTTGCCGCGATCGGCACGGCGACCTCGCTGGGCGCGATCACCTATGCCTTCGACGTGCGCCCCGAAGTGGCCGAACAGGTCGAGTCTATGGGCGCCGAGTTTGTCTATCTCGATTTCGAAGAATCCCAGCAGGACGGCGCTGCCACCGGAGGCTATGCCGCGCCTTCGAGCCCCGAGTTCCGCGAAGCGCAGCTCAAGAAGTTCCGCGAGATCGCGCCCGATATGGACATCGTGATCACCACGGCCCTTATCCCCAACCGCGAAGCGCCCGAATTGTGGACCGAGGACATGGTGAAATCCATGAAGCCCGGCTCCGTGATCATCGACCTTGCGGCTGAGAAGGGCGGCAACTGCAAGCTCACGAAGGCCGACGAGCGGATTGTCACTGACAATGGCGTGATCATCATCGGCTATACCGACTTCCCGAGCCGGATGGCGGCGCAGGCCTCGACGCTCTATTCGACCAACATCCGCCACATGATGACCGACCTGACGCCCGAGAAGAACGGCGTCGTCAACCACAACATGGAAGACGATGTGATCCGGGGCGCGACCGTGACCCACAACGGCGCGATCACCTTCCCGCCGCCGCCTCCCAAGGTTCAGGCGATTGCGGTTCAGAAGAAGGAAAAGCCGAAAGAGCTGACCGCCGAGGAGAAACGCGCCCAAGAAGTTGCTGCCTTCAAGGCCCAGACCCGCAATCAGGTCACACTCCTTGGCGTCGGTGCGGCGCTGATGCTGCTCGCGGGTCTCTATACGCCCGCCAGCTTCATGCAGCACTTCATCGTCTTCGTCCTGTCGGTGTTCATCGGCTTCCAGGTGATCTGGAACGTCAGCCACAGCTTGCATACGCCCTTGATGGCCGTGACCAACGCGATCTCGTCGATCATCATCCTCGGTGCGCTTCTGCAAATCGGGTCGGGCTCGACGCTTGTGATCGTTCTGGCGGCGCTCTCGGTCTTCATGGCTGCGATCAACATCTTCGGCGGCTTCCTCGTCACCCGGCGAATGCTCGCCATGTTCCAGAAATCCTAAGGAGGCCGGGCAAATGGAAATCGGTTTCACCACCGCCGCCTACGTTGTTGCGGCTGTCCTGTTCATCCTCTCGCTCGGCGGCCTCTCGGGGCAGGAGAGCGCCAAGCGGGCCGTCTGGTATGGCATCGCGGGCATGGCCTTGGCCGTCGCCGCGACCCTCGTTGGCCCCGGCGCGGGCCTCTGGACCCTCTCTGTTGTCCTGATCGTGGCCGGTGGCATCATCGGCTATATCGTCGCCAAGCGCGTGCAGATGACCGAAATGCCCCAGCTTGTCGCCGCGATGCACTCGCTCGTGGGTCTGGCGGCTGTCTTCGTGGGCTATAACGCCTATCTCGAGCTTGGCCGCGTTCTGGCGATGAGCGCGGAAGAGCGCGAGGCGCTGGAAGGCTTTGCCGCGATCCTTGCCCATAAGGATGCGGTCGAGCAGACCATCCTCAAGGTCGAGGTCTTCCTCGGTGTCTTTATCGGCGCCGTAACCTTCACCGGATCGGTCATCGCCTTTGGCAAGCTCGCCGGCAAGGTCACCTCGAAGGCGACCAAGCTACCGGGCGGCCACGCCCTCAATGCCGGCGCGGCGCTGGGCAGCCTTGTGCTTCTGGCGATGTTCCTCAACGGCGCGGGCATCTGGACGCTGATCGCGATGACGCTTCTGGCGTTCTTCATCGGCTATCACCTGATCATGGGGATCGGCGGCGCGGATATGCCTGTCGTTGTCTCGATGCTGAACAGCTACTCGGGCTGGGCCGCGGCTGCGATCGGCTTCTCGCTCGGCAACGATCTTCTGATTGTGGTCGGCGCGCTTGTCGGTTCGTCGGGTGCGATCCTGAGCTACATCATGTGCAAGGCGATGAACCGCTCGTTCATCAGCGTGATCTTGGGTGGCTTTGGCAATACGACCGGCCCGGCCATGGAAATCGACGGCGAGCAGATCGCTATCGACGTCGACGGTGTTGCCGCCGCTTTGGAAGATGCCGACAGCGTCATCATCATCCCGGGCTATGGCATGGCCGTGGCGCAGGCCCAGCAGAACGTGGCCGAACTGACCCGCCGCCTTCGGGCCAAGGGCAAGAAAGTCCGCTTCGCGATCCACCCCGTCGCGGGCCGCCTTCCGGGCCACATGAACGTGCTTCTGGCCGAAGCCAAGGTGCCTTACGACATCGTGCTCGAGATGGACGAGATCAACGAAGACTTCCCGGAAACGGACGTTGCCATCGTCATCGGCTCGAACGACATCGTGAACCCCGCTGCTCAGGAAGATCCCAACAGCCCCATCGCCGGTATGCCGGTTCTGGAATGCTGGAAGGCTAAACAGGTCTTCGTCTCCAAGCGGGGCCAAGGCACCGGCTATTCGGGCATCGAAAACCCGCTCTTCTACAAAGAGAACACGCGGATGTTCTATGGCGACGCCAAGAAATCGCTCGACGATCTTCTGACGCGGATCCAGTAGGGAAATCCGACCTATCGAAGGCCCCACACGAAAATGTGGGGCCTTTTTCATTTCGCCCCTGCTACAATGGCCTCACGGGACTGGGAACAGGGAGACGACTATGGACCGTAGAACACTGCTCGCCCTGTCCGCCGCCAGCCTTGTGACCGCCGGACGCGCGCAGGCACAGGGCACTGTCGGGGACGACGGGCTTTACGACGAACACTTTCTCAAAGACAGCTTTCTCGAAATGGCGCTCGACCATGAGGAGGCGGCCGACCAAGGCAAATCACTGGCGATCCTCTTCGAGCAGCGCGGCTGCCCCTATTGCCGCGAGTTGCACGAGGTGAATTTCAAGCGCGAGGAAATCACCCGCTATCTCAGCGAGCATTTCGATGTGGTCCAGCTTGATATGTTTGGCTCGCGCGCGGTGCTCGATTTCGACGGCGAGGAGCTTGAGGAGCGCGACCTCGCGGTGAAATGGTTTGTCAATTTCACGCCGACGATGCTGTTTTTCCCGCCGGAGACTGTCGGTGCGGCCAGTCTGCGTGAGGCGGAAGTTTTCCGGCTGCCCGGTTATTTCAAGCCATTCCACTTCATCTCGGGCCTCGAGTATGTGGTGACCCAAGACTACAAGAACCAGCACTTCCAGCGCTACTTGCAGGACAAGTTTGCAAAGCTGGCAGAGCAGGGGATCGATCCCGAGGTCTGGTAGGGCGGAAGCTACTTTCTGGCTCGGTGGCGGGCTTTCGGTCGTGGCGCTTGTCTGGGGCGTTGGCCTGCGCCGGTCGGCATGAGCGGCAAGTCGGAGGCATCGATCTCGCGCCAGTCGCCGGGCTGAAGGCCGTCGAGGCTCCACGGCCCCGTCTGCCACCGGATCAATCGCAGGGTCGGAAAGCCGATGGCCGCTGTCATCCGCCGGACCTGCCGGTTGCGGCCCTCGTGGAGCGTGAGCGATATCCAACGGTCAGGGACGGATTTGCGAAACCGGACCGGCGGGTCACGGTCCCACAATGCAGGAGGCTCAATGAGCTTCGCCCCGGCGGGCAGGGTCATCCCGTCCTTGAGTTTCACCCCGGCGCGCAGGGGCGCGAGGTCGGCGTCCGTGGGTGCGCCTTCGACCTGAACGAGGTAGGTCTTTGCCAGTTTGAACGCGGGATCAGCGATCCGCGCCTGCAGGCGACCATCGTCTGTCAGAAGAAGAAGACCCTCGCTATCACGGTCGAGCCGGCCCGCGGGATAGATGCCGGCAGGCAGGCCAAACTCCGACAGGGTCCGCCGCTCGGTGGGCGAGCCGGAATCGGTGAACTGCGACAGGACGTCGAAGGGCTTGTTGAAGGCGATCAAGCGGGTCATGTGCCAGTCCTACTCTGCCACGGCGCAGGCGGGAAGGGGGCGGATGGGGTGGAATTTGATCAAAATATAGGAAATTCCGTTGCAGGATCAACACGATAGGTTACTTCGCGCGGCATTTGTGAAATAAATGGCCCAAGGGGAGGTTTTTGCCTTGAAACGACTCGCAACTTGCCCCAAATGCGCGCCTCAAGACGCCAACGCACGCGCCTCTGGCCGGTAAAGCAGTCACCGCTGAACGTGTTTACGTAGCGACGGTAACGTCTCCCTTGGAACTGAGCGGCCATAGATGGCCGGGTCTATTGGAGATGACCATGACTGTAGCTGTTGCCGGGGCGCAGAGCGCCTCCCGTATCGACTCACCTTCCCGCCTTGATGCCTATGTCGACGCCCATGAATTCGAGCGGCCGACGCTTGTGATCGACGTCGACCGGGTCGAGACGCAATACCGTGCCCTCAAGGCCGGCCTCGGCAGCGCCGACATTCACTATGCCGTCAAGGCCAACCCCGCCCGCGAGGTGATCGCCCGCCTCGTCAAGCTCGGCTCGCATTTCGATGCCGCCTCGCGCGGCGAGATCGAGATTTGCCTCGGCGAAGGCGCGACCCCCGACCAGATTTCCTTCGGCAACACCATCAAGCGCCGTCAGGACATCGAATGGGCCCGCGACAACGGGATCACCCTTTTCGCTGCCGACGCCGAGGAAGAGCTTGAGAAGATCGCCGAAATCGCGCCGGGCTCGGATGTCTATATCCGCCTGATCGTCGAGGCGAGCGAGGCCGACTGGCCGCTCACCCGCAAGTTTGGCTGCGACGGCGATACCGCCATCCGGCTGATGGA
This sequence comes from Paracoccaceae bacterium, assembly GCA_041546005.1. Classification (GTDB taxonomy): domain Bacteria; phylum Pseudomonadota; class Alphaproteobacteria; order Rhodobacterales; family Rhodobacteraceae; genus RFZI01. The sequence goes on along the minus strand of JBFEXG010000001.1, from coordinate 1,263 downwards.
CTATGCCAAGAGCCTTGGCTTGAAACCCGTCGGTATGTCGTTCCACGTCGGCAGCCAGACCCGCCGCGCCGAGATGTGGGCGCCGGCGCTCGATGCGCTCGCCAAGGTCTGGCACGCCGCCAAGGCCGCCGGTCACGACCTGACCCTCCTCAATATCGGTGGTGGCTTCCCGGCCTTCTATGGCGAAGCGATTCAGGCCCCGACCGACTATGCCGCCGCCGTGATCGAGATGGTCCGCGCGCGCTTTGGCGATGTGCCGCGCATCATGGCCGAGCCGGGCCGTGGCATGGTGGCCGAGGCTGGCGTGATCGTCTGCGAGGTGCTGCTGGTATCCCGCAAGTCCGACCGCGATGTGCACCGCTGGGTCTATCTCTCGATTGGCCGTTTCTCGGGCCTTGCCGAGACCGAGGGCGAAGCGATCCGCTATCAGTTCACCACCCCGCGCGATGCCGACCCGATGGGCCCCTGCATCATGGCCGGCCCCTCCTGCGACAGCGCCGACGTGCTTTACGAAAAGCGCCCGATGCCGCTGCCCTTGACGCTCAAGGCGGGCGACCGCGTGCTGATCCGCAACACCGGAGCCTATACCTCGACCTATTCTTCGGTTTGTTTCAACGGCTTCCCGCCGCTGCAGGTGGTTTGCATCTAAGAGGGCAAGGCGTTGGCGGTATGCGATAGTGTGCCGCTAACACCCTCATAACACAGCGTTTTCCGGCTTGTCACCGGCTCAAATCCGGCTAGGTTCGGCGCAAAGGAGCCCATCATGGCACCCATTGCTGACCACCCTTTGCGCTATATGCTGGCCAACGAGCTGCACGCGCGTCCCTTTCCGACGCTGACGGCGCCGTGTCGGGCCGCCTATCTTGCGCTGAAACCCTCCCAACAGGCGGCCAGCCGCGACAAAGAGGCCGACCTCAAACATCTTTTGGCGCTGCTCGACCGCTTCGGCGCCCCGCATCCGCAGCCGGATGCCACTCACTATTTCGGACCCATCGGCAGATACGTTCTGAAATGGGAAAGCCACACCGAGTTTGTCACCTACACGATCTTTGGCGAGGGTGTGGCCGATCGCCCCTTCGAGGGGTCGGCGTTCAGCTTCTTCCCCGAAGATTGGCTTTCCGAGGCGCCCGGCCAAAGGATCACTTCCGCGCTGATCCGCGTCGAGATCGCGGCCACCGACGAGGGCATCGACGAGAAGGCCTCGGACTGGTTCGTGCCCGAGAGCCTTGCCATGAGTAGGGTCGTCGATGATGCGGCGATCAT
>JBFEXG010000252.1:0-3710 GCA_041546005.1 Paracoccaceae bacterium | reverse complement strand
GTAGCGACACCGATGCCGATCATGTTGCGGGCACCCGCGATCATTCCTTCCGTCAGATCGTTGATCCCGACCCGCAGCGCCGCACCCATGGACTCGCCCCGGAAGTAGGCTTTGAGCGGGCGTTGAGTGATGATGATGCCAAGCATCACGGCAACGGCATAGAAGGCCGATTTCGCAGGAGACTGCATCTCCACCATAAGTAACCAGACCACCACGAGGATCGGCAGGAGGTAATGCAGCCCGGTCGGGAAGACCTCGGCCACTGTCGGCAGGTGGAAGGTCTTGGCGTTGGGATCGTCCAAAGCAAGGTCAGGCCTGCGCGCAGAGGTGCGAACCGCGGCGACATAGGCCGCGATCACCGCGACAAGAATAACCGGACCGGCGATCGAAGGCGCGACAGACCGCAACCCGTTGATGCCATAGACAAGCGCGGTAAAGGCCGCGCCGGCAACCACGAAGCCCACGAAAATCTTGAAGAACATCCGGCCAATATTCACCGCCGTTCCAAGCGCCGGCATATCTTTCTTCAGCGCCTCGAGGTGCACGATATAGACGAGCGCAATGTAAGAGATCACCGCCGGAATGAAGGCGTGCTTGATGACCTCGACATAGGAGATGCCAACAAACTCAACCATCAGGAAGGCCGCGGCCCCCATGACCGGCGGCATGATCTGGCCATTGACCGACGAGGCCACCTCGACGGCTCCGGCCTTTTCGCTGGAAAAGCCCACGCGCTTCATCAGCGGAATGGTGAAGGTGCCGGTCGTCACGACATTGGCAATCGACGAGCCGGAAATGAGGCCGGTCATCGCAGAGCCGACAACAGCCGCCTTGGCCGGTCCGCCCCGCAGGGCGCCGAGGCCCGCGAAGGCAATCTGGATGAAGTAGTTGCCAGCGCCCGCTTTATCGAGAATGGCGCCGAAGAGAACAAAGAGAAAAACGAATGCGGTCGAGACACCGAGCGGAATGCCGAAAACCCCGGTTGTATCAAGCCACTGGGCGTTGACGATGGCGCGGAAAGACAGGCCCGAATGCTCGATGATATCAGGGATGAGCCAGCCCGTTCCCATATAGGCGTAGAGGATGAAGATCGACCCGATCACCGTCAGAGCCGGCCCGAGGGCGCGGCGCGAGGCTTCAAGTAGCAAGGCGATCCCCAACGCGCCGATCCAGATTTGCATCGTCGTCGGCAGACCGGAGCGGGCTGTCAAAGCCAGATCCCGTGAAAAGAGAAAAACGTAGAAGGCGCAACCCGCGGCTGCCAGAGCCATGATCCAGTCCTGCAATGGGATCCGGTTGCGGGGCGAGGATTTGAGGGCCGGATAGGCCAAGAAAGCCAGAAGAAGGGCAAAGCCCAAGTGAACCGGGCGCGTCTGGGTCGAGTTCAAGACCGGAAGGAACTTGGCAAACCAAAGCTGGGGCTGCGCGATCCAAAGCTGGAACACTGACCACATGAGCGCCACGGCGGATATGAAAAGGGCAACGTTCCGATTTTCGGGCGACCTGCCGCCGCTGTCTGTGCTGGCAACAAGATCCTGCAGTTCTTCGTCTGAGAATTCCTTACCCTTGGTATCGGTGTTCTCGGTCATTCAGTCAGCCTCCCCTGGCCACTCCCCTCATGCAAAGGGCCGCCGCTTTGTTGGCGGCGGCCCTGACTGTTTTACCGGTGCGGACGAACCGCCACCTTGGATCAGTCGATCAGGCCAGCCTCGCGGAAATACCGCTCGGCACCCGGATGCAGCGGAGCCGACAGACCGTCGTTCGCCATCTGCTTGGGGTCGAGGTTGGCAAAGGCCGGATGCAGACCTCGGAAGCCATCGATATCTTCGAAGACCGACTTGACGAGGGCATAAACCACATCATCCGAAACCGAAGCCGAGGTCACGAGGGTCGCACCAACACCGAAGGTCTGGGTATCGGCGTCATTGCCGCGATACATGCCGCCCGGAATGGTGGCGACACGGTAGTAGGGGTTGTCGGCAACCAGTTGGTCGACAGCAGCGCCGGTCACGTTGACCAGAACGGCGTCACAAGCCGTGGTGGCTTCCTGGATCGAGCCCGACGGGTGGCCGACGGTATAAACCATGGCGTCGATGTTGTTGTCGCAAAGAGCTTGGCTCTGCTCGGCAGCCTGAAGCTCCGACGCAAGCGCGAAGGTCTCGTTGGTCCAGCCCAAAGCAGCCATCAGCACTTCCATCGTGTCACGCTGGCCAGAGCCGGGGTTGCCGATGTTGACGCGCTTGCCAGCCAAATCTTCGAAGTTGGCGATCCCGGCGTCAGCGCGGGCGACCACGGTGAAGGGCTCGGGGTGGATCGAGAAGACCGAGCGCAGATCGGGGTTGGCACCCTGATCGGCGAAAGAGCCGGTGCCGTTATAGGCCTTGAACTGAACGTCAGACTGGGCGACGCCGAACTCGAGCTCGCCACCGCGGATCGCGTTGACGTTGTAGACCGAGCCGCCGGTCGACTCGACCGCGCAACGGATGCCGTGATCGCCGCGGGTCTTGGCCATCATGCGGCAGATCGCGCCGCCGGTGGGATAGTAAACGCCGGTCACACCGCCGGTGCCGATCGAAACAAAGGTTTGCTGGGCAACTGCCGGAGCGGCAATAGCGACAAAACCGGCAGCGAGAATCGCCTTGGTAAATTTCATGAATATTCCTCCCGAAATGTGGGCCCTATCCCACGATGATACATTCGCATTATATAGGCCAAATTTATGATGCAAATGTTTTTTTGCGCTGCGCCAAACTTCTGTTATGGTGCGCCGGAATATCCCAGCAACACACGGCAAGGCTATGAGAACAGAAGATAATCTGCGCATATCTTTGCTTGAAATTGCGCGTCTCAGTCCGCCGAAGCTGAGCGCATTCGCCGCTTGGCTTGCTGAAAACCTCGATGAAGTGGCCTTTTTGTCGATTCGCGCTTTGGCACAGAAGGCTGGCATCAATCCCAATCTGGTGCCTCGTTTGTCGCGCGAACTTGGGTATGAAGGATATGAAGCGTTCAAGGCGGAGGTGCAGGGCCTTATCCAGACGAAGGGCTCGAGCTATGGCAACAGAGCCAGAGCGCTGCGCGAGAGGATGGGATCGGATATCTATGCCGAACTGATCGCTGCCAGCCGCGAGAATATTGATCTCGTAACCTCGCCCGACGGCATCGCAACAATCGACGCCTGTATCGAACCCTTGCGGGATGCACGCAGGATCTATTCGGTGGGCGTCCGCAGCTGCTATTCTATCGCCCACTACCTTGCCTATGTCGGCGGCATGGCCTTCGATAATTTCGCCCCCGTCCCAGCAGTCCCCGGCTCTATTCTGGATCTCATGTCCGAGACGACACCCGACGATATCGTAGTGGCCATCACCTATGAGCACTACTCTGCCGAAGTGGTTCGCGCCTGCCAGATCGCCCACGAACGCGGTGCCCGCATTCTTGCGCTAACCGATACTCCGTCTTCCCCTATCGCTCGGGGCGCCTGGAAGGTGATCTTCCTGCCAATGGTCGGCCCGCAACTCATGCCATCGCTCAACAGCGCCTTCCTCGCTGTCGAGATGATCCTAGCGGCCCTCGCCGCGCAAAGTGCAGGCGCCGCCGACAAGGTCGCTCGTTTTGAAGAACGGGTGACAAGGTATGGCGGGTATATTGCCTAGCTAGGACGTGCTGTCTTGGTGCTGTCAGAACAAATTCGAACTCGTCTCTGCTTGCGC
>JBFEXG010000065.1:0-10375 GCA_041546005.1 Paracoccaceae bacterium | reverse complement strand
TGCCTCGACACGCCAAGACAGGAGCGTTTGGGCGATCAGCGCGTCTTGGGTCTTATGGGGAACTTTCTGAAGCTGGTCTGATGCAATCGCCTTGTCTGTCCCCTCTAGCCCGACTGCGCCGATATGATCGCCCGGAGCGAAGATGTGCCGGGGGAAGTGAGACGGACCATCATTGAACCCAGCCCGCCGCGCGCCGCCGATAGACAGGATGCCATAGAGGGGCCCCGGTGCCACCGCGATTACATCGCCGCCGGCGGGATTGCGCAGATAGTCTCTGGGGCCAAGGTCGGGATCGAGCCGCGCGGTGAATCTCAGCCAGTCGCCCTCCTGCCGAAGGTTCCAAGCGTCGATATCGCCCAAGACCTGAAGCGGGTCGAGCGGTGTATTGGCGCTGTGTTCGGCTTTGTCAGACACCTGTGCCGTCCTTTGAAACTTGGTTTCCGCGCCCCGAACGTTTCACCGGGATCGGGGCCGGTCAAGCTCTGAACCTTCGCAGCGTTTCAGCTCTCGAGCGCACCGGCAGGATCGAGCCCGATCTCTTCGCACATCCGCGCGGCATAGGAATTGGCCAGAGGCACATTCCGGCGCCACCACGGGCGGGTGCCGTTGGTGTAGAAGTGAACCGACAGGGTCTGATCGGTGAAATGCCCTTCGACCCGCCCGTGCGGGTCATAGAATACATCGTTCAGCTGAAACGGCACGGGATAAAGCACATCGGGCGTCTGGGCCTTTTCGTAATCGCCCGTCTGCTGGGCGAAATAAGTAAAGGCCTGCGGGCCAAAGGCCGTTCGCTCGGCGTTATAGATACGCACGGCGTGAGGAAGGTTTGTGTCCTGACGTTCGAGCTTCTTGCGCTGTTGCTTATTGAACCAGGCGGGCGCGTCGGGGAGGTTCTCGTAATAATCGAGGAGACGATCCATCAACTCGCCCTTTTGCGGGATATAGACAACCCCACAGTTGAGCGCACCGCGAAAGCCGTGACCGGCATAGATATTGTCCATCTCGTCCGGAAACGGGCGATAGCAAAAGGCATCACAGTCGATCCAGATGGCATTGGTCTTCTGGATCATCTTGTAGCGAAAGACGTTGGACAAGAAGCTCGCCGAGGTCTTCTCGACGATGTCCATGTCGATATCCATGATCTCGGTCGCGGGGCGGACTTCGATCCCATCCGGCACGTTAGAGACCGTATCCGTGCAATAAAGCGTGGTCGGGTGTCCGTGCCGCACATGGCTTAGAAGGCAAAGCTGGTTGAGATAGTGCAGGCGGTCGCCAATCCAGAGCGACGCCACAGGCCGGCGGCTGGCAGCATTCATTTCGGGGTACCCTCGACAGGTTCTGTTCTTGTTAGGGCGACAATGCCGCAAGGGCCCGAATCTGTCCAGTTGGTTGCCGAGATTGCCCCGAGGCTCGCCCAAGACAACAACTTTAGGTTGTTTCTTCCTTTGGGTTCATGCTCAGATCGGCTTACGAAACCGATCAAGGATTTGGTATGACCCTGCCTCCAGACACGGAGCCGCCCCGGCGCCGCGTCGTTTATGCCTTTCCAACCTCACTCCGCCTTAGGGCGCCCTTTCACGAGAAGCTGCGCGAGCGACTGGCGCAGGAGGGCGTGATCTACGATTTCGTCTATTCAAGCGACGATCCCGATCTCGGCAAGGGCGATACTGTCATTCTGCCTTGGGCCATCGATGTGCCTCTCCGCCGGCTGAGGCTTTTTGGCACGACGCTCTTCTTTCAGAGGCTCGGTGCCGCAACGCGAGGGGCCGACCTTGTGATCGTGCAACAGCAGAACAACCTCTTGGCCAATTATTGGCTTCAGACGTGGCGGCGCCTAGTTAGACAGAAGATCGCCTTTTTCGGACATGGGCGAAACTTTCAATCAAAGCGGCCGGGCGGTCTGAAGGAACGGTTCAAACGTATCTGGGCGGGGCAGGTCGATTGGTGGTTTGCCTATACCGAAGGCTGCGCCGGACTTGTCGCCTCATACGGGTTTCCAAGAGACCGGATCACGGCCTTCAACAATGCCATCGATCTGGATGAGGTTTTTCGCCATCGAAGCGGAATTACTGAATCTAATAAGGCCCAACTCAGACAAACACTTGCCGAAGGGAGCGAGACTCTCGCCGTCTATGTAGGCGGCCTCTACGAGGAGAAGCGCGTCGATTTCCTGATCGAAAGCGCACTTTTAATCCGCGCGAGTTGCCCTGATTTTCAACTGATCGTCATTGGCGGCGGGCCCGACGCAGGCAAGGTCAGGGCCGCCGCAGCACAGCATCCTTGGATCCATTACGAGGGGCCGCAATTCGGGCAGCGGAAGGCCGAGCTGATCGCGCTCGCCAAGGCGTGGCTCATGCCCGGTCTGGTGGGGCTCGCGGTGCTCGATAGCTTTGCCTATGGGGTGCCGATGATCACGACAGACGTGCCCTTTCACAGCCCCGAGATCGACTATCTCGAAGATGGGAAAAATGGGCTTATTGTCCGGCCAGCCGACGATCCAAAAATCTATGCCGAGCGCGTAATCGCCCTTCTTAGAGACCCAGATCAGCGAAATGCGCTGATTGACGGAGGGCGCGCCGCGCTCGACCAGTATTCCATAGAAAACATGGTCGAGCGTTTTGCCGTCGGGGTCTTGGCGGCGATGGAGGCGCCGCGCCGCCCGTGGTGGAGCTTTACGCGGTAAGGAGCGCGAGCTCGGCGTCGGTCACACGTCGCGAATAGGCGGTGATCCGGAAGAAGACCACATCAGCGGCACCCGAGGTCCGCCCACGCGCGAGCCGGAGGACCGACAGGTTTTGCGCAACGTTGCCCGTTGTGTCCTTGAGCACCGCGCCACCGCCGATGCTGATGGCGAAATCATTGCTGGCATATGTGATGCCGATGCGGCGGGTTTGATTAGGACTAACCCCGAAGGCGGCGCTTGAGGTGGTGACTTTGAATTGCTGGCTACCCGCCGTGTAGGACAGCGGGGTGAGCGAGCTGGTCGTCGGCTCGAAATAGACGAGGCGGCGATCGTTTTCGCCTGATCCTTCGTCGGCCTGCCACAAACGGGCGTAGGACGACATGGCAGCCGTAGGTGCTGCCTCGACGATCAATGTGCCTTCGGGCTGATTCCACCATGAACCAAGCGGCACATCAGCGATATCGGGAGAGATCGCGCCGCCGCCCTTCATGATCGAAAGCCCCTTGCGGCCTGTCGACCAATCGAAAGCGGGCTCATTGATCCCGTAGCTGAGGGTCTCGCCCTGTGGGCCGGTCGTTGTCCGGCTGCTGGCGCGGGAAAAGGCGACCAATTGGGCAAAGGTTTTCTTGCTCAGATCATCGCCATAGATCCCGGCTTCGAAATCGAGAACAAGGCTGGGAAGACCAGCGACACCAGCACGGACATAGGCCGCCCGCCAGTCTGAAGGCCGACGCCAGCCCAGACCTGTCATCGAAAAATCGCGCACAAACCTCATGCAAGGATGCCTGCATGAATGCCCGTTGCGGTCGTTCCAGTGGCGCGAACGCGGGTCACGGCAAGCGGGAGCGTGAAGTTGTTGGGCACCGTGATCGAGCGGATCGTACCGGCGAGGGTGACGACCGAAAGGGTTCCGCCGGTTTCGACATAGAGACCGATCGCAACATCGCTGAGATCGGTTGTGTCGCTCGGCGTCACGGGAAGATAATCGGTGGCAGGGCCGGAGAGGGGCACGGTTCTGCCGTCGAAAGGATTGTGCATGGTGGCTCCTTGACTGAATCTGAAACTGAGGCTCTGGGCGGCCTTTGATTGGTGATGCAACCTCGCAGCGATGTCTTGACGGTTTGAGATCGGACAGTGCGGTGGGCGGCCTAGCGGCGCACGTCCTCTATCCCCAAGAGGCCGGAAATATCCGCGACATAGACGCCGCGGATGCCATCGGGCGCGGCGTTGAACACCACCTTGGTGCCGCTGCGATCAAAGACAGGATGGGGATCGACCCGCCAGGCATTGCCGGCAACCCGATGCGGCGGGAGGACAGGAACGTGGGCAAGGATGCGTTCTTCGCCCGTCTCGCGGTTGATCCATCTGAGGGGGGCGGTTCCGTCCCCCTTTGCGACAGGTTCCGTCGGGTAGGCGTCAGTCAAGACATACCGGCCGCCCGGATGCACCGAGGGATGGCCCGATCCAAGTGCCTTTGGGATGAATTGCGGCGCCGGCTCGCTTAAATCAGTATCTAACATGGCCAAATTGAGCCTCCTGGAGGGGCTGTGATAGGCAATGCCTGCCCGTCGAAGGACCGCCGCAAAGGCCCTATCGATCCGCCCCCACAGGCCACCAGCCCCGCCGCGGCCGAGGTTCATCACAACATGGCGACTATTCGGGCACCAATTTGGATGGTGGCCAAAACCCCAGTTTCTTGCGTGAAGAATGAGCCTGAGGTCGGACCCGTCGGCATCACAGGCAAAAAGGAAATTGCGGGTCTGTCGCTTGCCATCCTGACGCCATCGCATCAGGAGCAAAAGGCGCGCCCCGTTTGGGCTCCATTTCACATGAAAGCCGCTGAGATAGCCTTTATTAGGGTCGAGTTTTAGCTTGGCTTCACCTACTTGCCGGACGATCGAGGCGAGGCTGAGCGCCAGTCGCGGTTGGCCGGTTTCAAGGTCAGTGATCCATAGTCCCTCGTCTTTGGGCCATCCTCGCCAGCATGGAATATGTTGCGGCGCGACGACGACGCCATAGCCGACCTGAAGGCGCGGCAAGGTCTCAAGCCGAAACGAAGCCGCCAGCGTCCCATCGGGCGATACCATATATATTTGGCCATTTAGGGTCTGTTCTGATCCGTCAAAAGGATTGACAACAACCCCATAGGCCCTGCTGGCTGTAGTGTCTTTTCGATTGAAGATCAGGGCTTCGTCACTCGAGCCCCACTGGATCTGAGCGCCAAGTTGTGTATCCCACGCTGCCGTTCTGGATCTGTAAACCTCACCACCTGTCGTTAGATCAAGAACAACGACCTGCGCCGTGTCGTTCGGCTTTGGAAGCCGGTCATCGAAATCAGTTTCTAAGAATGCGATGTAGCGCCCGGATGGGCTGATCGGGCTGGTGTCAAAGAAGCGGTGAAATGCTTTTTGTGCGGGGCCGGAGAGTCGCCAGACCGGGACCGTTTGGCCTGCAAAGGTGATTTGTGCGAATGATTCATGCATGGCCAAGCCTCTCTCTCGCTTCCGCCAAGCCAGTCCGACTTCCAGCCACAAAGGCGGCGACGATCAGGATGGTTGCCAGATCATTGAACCGAAGGAGGAGATTGATCGCCGGCATGACGGCAAGCAGAAGAAACAGGCCCGCAAGAAGGCCCGCCTGCCTCTGCCGGGCGAGAGCGACCAATGCGCCAACGCAAACGGCGATAGTGAGCCCAAAGCCAATGATGCCGGTTTCCGCCAGAACCTGAAGATAGCCGCTGTGAAAATGCGGGGCGACATACCCGCCATCAAAGAAGATGTCTGACGGTCCCGGGCCGTTTTCTGCAAATATACCGCCGTACCCCCAGCCAATTATCGGCTTTTGCTCGAAGAACCAAATGGCCCATGCCCAAAGATCGGTTCGCCCCGTCAGGTTATCGTCTCGTGCAAGCGCCGCGAAGATTTCGGTTTGATAGACGGAGCCGACCGTGCCCACGATCACCAGCGCCGCCAACGCGGGGCCATAGAGAACAAGGCGCCGCCTCTGAGTGTTGCCTATCTTGTTGAGGCACAAAGCCAGCAACCCAGCTACCAGCGCGGCAAGGCCAGTCGCCGCGCCGGAGGCCAGAACGCCCCAAATACCCAGCGCCACGCCGCCCCATCGCAGCGGGCCGCTCACTGCGGCGAGGGTCAAGACTAGGCCCAGCGCGGCATAGACGCCGAGGAAGTTTTTGTGGGGAAAGATCCCCTGAACCATGTCCCCGCCGAAGATCGTCAGGCGCTCGAGAGTGTCTCTATAGAAGCTCTTCTCAACGCCCAAGCCGACCATGACGAAACTGACCGACAGGAGCGCAAGAATGACCAGCGCGGTTTGTTTCTCGATCTCGTCGACACGCATCCTTTGCGCGATTGAAACCGCAAAGAGGATATTGAGCGCCATCGCCGTTGCGAACTTGAGGCTTTGCAGCGGCAACTCGGACCAAAGAGGGGATAGGGCAACAAAGGCCGCGAGGCCGTAGGCAAGCCATCCTCGCTTGGGCACCCCTCGGGCAAGGTCGGCCAATATATAGGGAAGACTCGCGATATAGAGGGCGGCCCAACTGAGATTGAAGAGATCTGGGCGCGGCGTTGCGCCTTCGTTGAAGATCCCGGCCAGCGCGCCCATCGCGGCAGCGGCGTAGGCGCGAAATATCCAGAGGAATCCGCGTGTCATCGCATCGGCACCCCGAAAATGGGCAACCAAGACCGTCGCATCATCCACATGGCCGCGAGATAGACGACCATACCCAGCGCCACCTCGATCAAGAGGCCCGCAATCTCACGCTCACCGACGAAAGGGCGCATCAGGATAACGGCGGCCATCATTGTCAGGGTCGCCCGAGTTGGTGCCGCAATACTGCGAGCCATCTCAGTGAGGTGGCGGCGGGTGTTTCGCACCGAGCCCAGCCTTGAACGCAGCACGAGATAGTAGCTCAGGGCATAGCGCAGGCTGAATCCGGCTCCGAGCCAGAAGAGCCCGAAAGGCGCGAGCGGGAGCAGGATCAACCAGCTCAGAACCAATTCGATCACACGGACGGCAAAGATGCGCCGGACCTCACCGTCATAAACTTGTTGCGCCCGGTCAATCGCCACCGCCGAGCGGAAGATGCCGCCGAGCGCCATCGCCGGGACAAGCGAAGCAGCGATGGTCCAGCCGTTGCCAAACAACGCCGGGACAAGATTCTCCGCGATCAGAGCAAAGCCCGCAAATGCCGGCAGGATCATCATCGCCTGCCCGGCGACAGCGATCGCATATGTTTTGCTCTCCTCCCCTCGGTTTCTGGACAGAAAGGAAACCAAGGCTTTGTCAAAGGACGAAGACACAAGATCCTGTAGTATCTGGATGAGCCGCTTGGCCAGACCCAGAAAGCCCGCCCCGCTTTGTCCAAAAAATGCGGCAGCTAGGATGACATCGACTCGATTGGACAAGACGTTCAATGCTGCAGACCCAAGGCCAAACAGAGCAAATCTAACCTGTTCACGCGGCTCCCGAATGGGCGCTTTAGTGTTTGAAAAGATTGTCGCCTTGGCGGCGATAGCCGTGGCAAGGTTGATCGCGATCTGCTGGCAAACGAGGCTCCAGATGCCCAGCCCGGAAAAGATCGCGGCGAGGCCAGTAGCTACGCCAGCAAGATTGGCGATTGAGACGACCAATGCAAAGGTCCGCATTTGCCCACCGCGCAATAGTCGCCCACGGCCAAGACTTGCCGCTGCCTGCAGGAATGCGAGGCCACCCATCGCCCAGAGAAGTTGCGCAAGCAGATCGTAGCCCGCTGCCTGCGCGATGACCCCGCTCGTCGCGGCGGCACTCCCAATTGCCACAGCGCCAAGGCCGGCAACGAGACGACCCCCAGCGGCCGCCTCGGCGTCAGAACCCCTATGGCGAACAACTGCGTGTTCCGTCACGTCTGTGGAAAAGACCTCGGACAGGATCAGGAAGGTCATCGCCAAAGCATAGGCGCCATAGTCGGCCGGATCGACGCGGGCAACGATCACCGCAAATGAGATCAGCGTCAGAAGGTTATAGATCCAGCGTCCGGCGGCGATCCACATCACGCTCCGCAGGAAATCCATCAGGTGTCACCTAGAGCTTCGGCAAAGCCGTCAATGAGGGCGCGTTGCGCCTTTTGGTAGCCCTCGCTGTCAATAGTTTTGTCAATGCTAGGGTCTGTTTTCGCCACCGTTCCGCCGGCATCAACAATTCGGGCCTCAAGCCCCAGGTCCGCGAAGACGCCACGGATCTTCTCGCCTTGGCCCGGCGCGAGAACCGGAACCGCATACGCTCCTGCGCTCATCGCCAGAAGTAGAACGTGGAGGCGATTGGAATAGACGATGTCGTAGCGTCTGTAGGCCTGCCGAGCGTTCTCGATGCTGTGGTCAAGGCCAAGGATCGACGTGCGGTTTCCCATGCCGATCCATTCCTCGCAGAGACGCGTTTGGTAGGAAGAATCCGATGCGACCTGCCAGGCAAAATCAAGCCCAAAGCCTGCCGGAACAAGATCGCGGAGCGCGCCGACCGGATCGAGACCCGGCTGTTGTCGAAATGAGGCAAGGGCTCTGGTTTCCGTTTGTTCATTCCGGGAGAGGCGCGGGAGCGCAAAGGCGAGATCCGGAAGGGCATTGGTATAGGGGATCTCGTTCGCATCGCAGTAGGCGGCCGTGCGGCTGTCGCGCGGCGCATGAACATCCAAAGCGCGGGACTGGGCCCGCAGCGACCGCAAAAGCCGTGGGCCAAGCCGCTCGTAGGACACCCCAACCAACATCGTATTGCAGCCGAAGCAGCGCAATAATTGGAGGCGGAATGCACCCAAGAGCTTGCCGACCATCGCAATCCGGCCCACCTCGCCCACATAGCCGCCGGGATTGAGCACGACCCAGCAGCCAGCGCCGCCAATCGGGCGGCGGAGCAGCGCCCAGATCAGCCGAAGCCAATAGCCAACTGTGCCCGTGCGGATGGCAGACGCGGGTATGCCATCGTCGATCCAGGCCCTAAACGTCGGCGGGGCGCCGGCGAGGTTGATGACCAGTTGGCCGTGGCTCGCCAAAAGTCTGATCAGTTCGCGGTTGATCAAGGCGTCCCCGAGGTTTCCAAACTGGGTTTTGACGCGCAGGAAGAAGACCGGTTTTGGCATCAGCTAGACGACAAAGGAGCGGGCAGTATGCCAGACAAACTGCGGCGCGAGGACTAGGTAACGCCTCCAAAGGCGGCGCGGCTCGGACAGAAGCCGGAAGAGCCATTCAAGCCCACACTTTTGCATCCAAACAGGCGCGCGGCGCACCTCGCCCGATAGAAAGTCGAACGCCGCGCCAACACCAATCAATGTCTGGGTCAGCTGATCGACATTGTCGCGCATCCAGACATCCTGCTTGGGCGAGGAGATGCCGAGCCAAACGATATCAGCGCCCGAAGCCTTGATCTCGGCAACGACCGCTGCGTTTTCGTCAGCTGTCATTGGGCGGAAGGGCGGGGTATGGCATCCTGCAATCTGCAAACCCGGAATCGCGCTTCGATAGCGTTCAGCGAGCTTCTCGGCGACCCCGTCTTTACCGCCGAGAAAGAAGTGCGTGAGAGACCCGTCGCCCGAAGATCGGAGCAGATCATCCATCAGATCCGGCCCGCAGGTCCGCGTGACTCGATGGCCCCGAAGCTTCCCGAGCCAGACAATCGGCATTCCATCGGGCAGGTTGAGCGCCGCCTTCGCGCCGATATCATGCAGTGCGGGATCGTTGTGAATGGCAACCGTGCTCGCCACATCCCTCACACCGATAAACCGACCGATGCCATCCTTGGCCCATTGGCGGACGAGTTCAGAAACTTCTTCAATCGAGGTCGCTGCTATCGGGGTTCCCATCGCGTCGAAGGTCGGGGGGCGACAGCAGGTCTCCATTTAAGCAGCTCCACGCAAAACAAAGGGCAACGGGGCGATGCGAAGCACAAGTCTAGGTTGTATATTGTGTGGGTCTATATTTTTATGCAACCTGTAATTGTGCTGCGCGCTAGAACTGCCGCGTGGACGGCCAGAGGCATTCCTCCTAGTCTCCTGCCACAGCAGGGGAGAATCCGATGAACTGGGAAGACTATCTGAGCGCCAATCAGGACAGGTTTGTTGAAGAGCTGCGGGATCTTGTGCGGATCCCTTCGGTCTCGGCCAAGCCCGAGCATATGCCGGATGTCGAAGCCGCGGGTGAATGGGTTGTCGCCCGGCTCAAGGCGGCAGGGGCCGAGAATGTTGCGATGTATCCGACCGCGGGGCATCCGGTTGTCTATGGCGATTGGCTTCATGCCGGGGCCGACAAGCCGACCGTTCTCTTGTACGGCCACTTTGATGTGCAACCGGCTGAGCCTTTCGAGCTTTGGGATACGCCCCCGTTCGAAGCGGCCCTGCGCGACGACCGGATCTATGGCCGCGGTGCGTCCGACGACAAGGGCGGGATGATGACCCCGATCATCGCCGCCGAGGCGCTTTTGAAGACCACCGGCAAGCTGCCGGTCAATGTGAAGTTCTTCTTTGAAGGGCAGGAAGAGATCGGCTCGCCCACCCTCGCCCCCTTCATCAGCGCCAACAGCAAGATGCTGAAAGCCGACATGATCATCTCGGCCGATGGCGGACAGTGGAGCGAGACCGAGCCCTGCCTCCTCTTGGGTCTCAAGGGGTTGGTTGGCTGCGAGGTAACAGTGACCGGCGCGAAATCT